>CAZBRI010000120.1:0-7901 GCA_964494055.1 uncultured Anaerolinea sp. | reverse complement strand
GGCTGCATGGTGGTGCGACCCTACGGCTGGACGCTGTGGGAAAACATGCAAGCCGCCCTCGACCGGCGCTTTAAAGAAACCGGGCACGTTAACGCCGCTTTCCCCCTTCTGATCCCCAAATCCTTTTTTGAAAAAGAAAAGGAACATGTGGAAGGCTTTGCCCCCGAACTGGCTGTTGTAACCATCGGCGGCGGCGAAGAGCTGGAAGAACCCCTGGTGGTGCGCCCCACCTCTGAAACCATTATCGGTTACATGTACAGCAAATGGGTAAAATCCTGGCGCGATCTGCCTGTCCTGATCAATCAATGGGGAAGTGTCGTTCGATGGGAATTACGGACGAAACTTTTTCTTCGGACAGCTGAATTTTACTGGCAGGAAGGGCACACAGCCCACGCAACGGAACAGGAAGCCAGGGAAGAAACAATGCGGATGCTGGATGTATACGCTGATTTTGCCATCACAGAAGCTGCGATTCCAGTCATTAAAGGTGTTAAATCAGAGACCGAAAAATTTGCCGGCGCTGTCATGTCAACAACCATCGAAGCCATGATGGGGGATACAAAAGCCCTTCAGTCAGGAACATCGCACTTCCTTGGCCAAAATTTTGCCAAAGCATTCGAGATTCAATTTACTGATAAGAATAATGAGCTTCAATTTGCCTGGACAACCTCCTGGGGACTTTCGACCCGCATGGTCGGGGCCATCATCATGACACACGGTGACGATAAAGGATTGGTTCTCCCGCCCCGGCTTGCTCCCATCCAGGTTGTGATTGTGCCCATTTATCGAAACGAAGCAGAAAAAACGGTGGTGATGGAGACTGCTGACAGAATATTCAGTGAACTCAAAGCTGCCGGCATTCGCTTGAAAATGGATGACCGGGAGGAAGTGACTCCCGGGTTTAAATATAATGACTGGGAAATGCGCGGCGTTCCTCTGCGCATGGAAATTGGGCCAAAAGATGTTGAAAAGAACTCTGTCGCACTGGCCAGGCGTGACAGACCGGGCAAGGAAGGCAAAGTATTCCTGCCCCAGACCAATATTGCAGCAACTGTGAGTGATATGCTGGTTGACATACAGGCTTCAATGCTTTCGAAAGCAACCGCCTTCAGGGACAGCCACATTCATGATCCAAAAGATATGGATGAATTGACCCAGGTTGTCCAAAACGGCTGGGCCCTGTCCTGGTGGTGTGAAAGCAAAGAATGCGAAACAAAAGTTAAGGATGCTACAAGGGCTTCAACCCGCTGCATGCCGGTTGACCAACCTGTCGGGCAGGGTACATGCATTGTGTGCGGAAAACCAGCCAGGCGCAAGGTCATTTTCGGGAAATCGTATTAATAATTAGATGCCTAAAAATGTATTTTTTATCAAGTTAATTTTGAATATTTAACAGCTATTAATTTTCCCATTAATAAAATGCCAGCCATCGATATTGCCAGGCTCAAAATCCAAGCAGCAGTGCTGGTCGAGAAATTCGATCAGCCTGCTGCATTTCTTAGAGAACTGAGACCCATCCTGGAAAAATACGAAGACAGGACAGTTCACAAAGGGACCATTTCTTCTTACATATCCGTACTTCCCGCCTACCGTGTTCCCCAGGCTGTTTTACGGCAAATCGAGATGGAAATCGGGCCTTTGGCAGCTACTTTTCCTGAACAGGCCATGAAATTAACTGAAGAGCTATGGAAGGACGGTTTCTACGAAAGCCGGTCACTGGCAGCCGGATTAACCGGGAGAATTGATCCAAAGACTGCTCTCTTGCAGCAGAGAATCCTGGAATGGGTCAGAGAAAACAGGGATGATGAACTCAGGAAAGTCTTGCTTCAAAAAAGTTTGATCCGGATAAGAACAGAGACTCCGGTTGAATTTTTAAAAATCATGAGAGTCTGGCTTGACCCTCAGGGGACCACGTTATCCTGGGGAAATGCCATTCATGCAATCATCCCATTGTTGGAAGAGAACACGGAACAGCATATACCATCAGTTTATAATTTGCTCAGCCCGATGCTGAAAAATATTCCATCCACCATGCAAAATGACCTGATAGACCTGATAAAAGCCCTGTACGGCGCATCAAAGGTTGAAACCGTTCATTTTTTACGGCAGGTGATTACCGGTTCAAACACCCCCCACCTATCAGTAACCATTCGAAGGATTCTTCCGCAGCTGCCAGCAGATCTACGGCCGGTTTTGCAGGAAATGGTCCGATACAAATCCAGGATGGTCTAAATATCTGTTATAATATTTACCCTGTGACTGGACCTGCAATTGGTATTAGCTGATTGTAAGGTGACCGCACCATCCAGAACGAAAGGAGAAACAACGTCATGCCAATGCAAAAAGAAAAGAAAACCCAGGTGATCACAGATTATCACCTGCACGATACTGACACCGGTTCACCCGATGTTCAGATCGCGATCATGACTGAACGCATCAAGCAGCTCACTGAGCACTTGAGAGCGAACAAACATGATGAATCCTGCCGCCGTGGTTTACTGAAATTGGTTGGACAACGCCGCCGCACACTCGCGTACCTGCGCAAAACCAACTATTCACGTTACCTGGTCTTAACCGAACGCTTAAGCCTTCGTCACAAATAGTAGTTCAATGGGGCGGCCTGAACACCGGGCCGCCCTTCTTAAAAAATATTTCGGAGTTGAACCAAGATGGTTCCTCCGTTTAGAATGATCAAATCTGCGCCTGCATTCAGGAATTGAAAGATGTTAGCAACCGCTGTTGTCGCCATCCTTCAGTCCCTGATCAGGCAGGATAATTAGTGTGAATTCGGAGTGTTCCGATTCAACAGGAGACAAATTAATGAAACCAGAAATTAAACGCTATTCCACAACCGTCGGAAAGCGGACTATTACGTTTGAAACAGGAAAGCTTGCCCATCAAGCTGGCGGAGCAGTCACCATTGCCCTGGAAGATTCAATCGTTTTTGCAGCAGCTACAATGGGCGGCGTCCGGGATGGGATTGACTTTTTCCCGCTGTCAGTAGAATACGAAGAAAGGCTATACGCAACTGGAAAGATCCCCGGTTCTTTCTTCCGAAGAGAAGGCAGACCTTCCACCGAAGCAGTTTTAACGGCACGGTTAACAGACCGCCCCCTTCGGCCGCTTTTTGCCCATGGCATGCGAAACGAAGTTCAGGTTATGATGTTCTCGATCTCCGCCGACGGCATCAACCCGCTGGATATTCTTGCGATCAATGCTGCATCAGCTGCCGTCATGATCTCTGATATCCCCTGGGGCGGACCAGTAGGCGCAGTTCGTGTCGGACGTGTAAATGGCGAATTCGTCATCAACCCGACTTTTGCAGAAATTGAAAAGTCTGACCTTGATCTGCGCCTTGCAGGAACACGCGATGCCATTTTAATGGTTGAGTGCGGCGCCGATGAAATTCCGGAAGATGTGATGGTTCAAGCCCTTGAACTTGGACATAAATCCATTCAACCAATCATTGATCTTCAAATACAAATGCAGGCTGAGATCGGTAAACCAAAACGTGAAGCTTCCTTTGCCAACGCGACCGATGAATTGAACAAAAAAGTATTTTCGATTGTCGATGGTCCAATGAATGAGCTTCTGGACAAACCGCTTTCAAAATCAGAATTTTACAGCGGGATGGATGAACTCGAAAGCAGCCTGATCTCTCAACTGAGCGCCGCTGCCGAAGGCATTGATGCCGGATCTGTACCGGCTGTTAAGGACATCAAATCAGCGTTCTCAGAAGCTGAAGGTGCAATCGTACGGGAACGTATTTTAAGCATGGGAAAACGTCCAGACGGCCGTACCCCTACTGAAATTCGACCGATCTGGTGCGAGGTTGAAATTTCTCCGCGTGCCCATGGATCCGGTTTATTTACCCGCGGCGAAACACAAGTGCTCACTCTGGCCACGCTTGGAACGTTAGGCGAATCGCAGGAGCTCGACAACTTGAGCCCGATCGATACCAAACGATATATCCATCATTATAATTTCCCGCCATATTCCACCGGAGAGGTTAAACCCCTTCGCGGTCAATCACGCCGGGAAATTGGTCACGGTGCACTGGCTGAAAGAGCGCTTGAGCCGGTAATCCCAACCGAAGAATCCTTCCCCTATACCTTACGATTGGTTTCAGAGGTGCTTGCCTCCAACGGGTCGTCATCCATGGCTTCAGTTTGCGGTTCTACACTCGCGCTTATGGATGCCGGTGTTCCGATCAAAGCCCCAGTCGCTGGTGTGGCAATGGGTTTGGTCACCGATGCAACCGGCAGATACAAAATTTTGACTGATATCCAGGGCACTGAAGATCACCTTGGCGATATGGATTTTAAAGTTGCCGGTACAAAGGCTGGTATCACTGCCCTGCAAATGGACATTAAGATCAGCGGATTGAGCACCCAGATGATGAAGGAAGCCCTTGCCCAGGCACTGGATGCCAGGCTTTCAATTCTCGGCAAAATGCTTGAAGTTATACCGGAATCCCGATCAGCCCTCAAACCGCATGCCCCAAGAATTATCACCGTCAAAATACCTGTTGATAAGATCGGTGCATTGATCGGCCCCGGCGGAAAGAATATCCGTGCCCTGCAGGAAGAAACCAAAGTCAAGATTGATGTTCAGGAAGATGGAACAGTTTATATCGCATCTGTCGATGGAGTCGGTGCAGAAATTGCGAGACAGCGTGTTGAAGCTCTGGGTGAGACTGCTGAACTCGGACGAATTTACACCGGTAAAGTTGTCCGAATCGCCGAATTCGGTGCATTTGTCGAGATCGTTCCAGGAATGGACGGGCTCGTGCATATCTCACAGCTCGATAGCGAACGCGTAAACAAAGTGGAAGATATCGTGAACATGGGTGACGAGATCACTGTCATGGTTACAGGAATTGACCCGGCTGGAAAGATCCGTCTTTCAAGACAGGCCGTCCTGGAAGGATGGACACTCCAGGAAGCCCAGGAACGGGATGCCAAGAAGAGCGGACCCCGTCCAGGCGGTGACCGCGGCGGAAGACCCGGCGGTGATCGCGGCGGACGCCCAGGCGGCGACCGGGGCGGCCGAAGCGGCGGCGGCAACGACCGGCGAAGATAAATAACATAACAAAAATAAGCGGGGCTCACCCGCTTATTTTTTTATCCATTAACCTTGATACAATAAACTCCAGGTTCTGTATTTATAAATGCTTAAAAACTCGCCTTTGTTCTTGTGGATCAATAAGACATATCATAACTATCCAAGACAATTCTGGATCGTGGGCTTTGGTGTATTTCTAAGCTCTGCAGGGTCATCCATGATCTGGCCTTTCCAATTGATTTACATCAGCAAAACATTGGCAATGCCGATCACATCCGTGGCAGCGCTGATCACCATCAGCTCAATGACCGGACTCCTGGCATCCATTTTTGGAGGAACCATTGCCGACCGGTTTGGCCGCAAAGTGATCATGTTTATCTCGCAGGTATCGCATGGGCTGGCTTAACTATTGATGAGCACAGCCAGAACCTATGTAGGATTTGTTATTCCAATAACCATCATCTGTGCAGCCATGCCGTTTTATTCAATCGGGACTGATTCGATGATGGCAGATATCATCCCGACTGAAAAAAGAAGTGAAGCTTATGCCCTGTTAAGAGTAATCAACAATACTGGAATCGCAATCGGTCCGGCCATCGGCGGTATCATCATCGCAAATTCTTATTCAACAGCATTTTACATAGCGTCCGCATCAATGATCACATACAGTTTGATCCTGCTGCTATTCGTAAAAGATACCTTGAAAAAAGATACAGCAATACAGAACAGAAATGAAAAACAATTATTCGGTGGTTACAACCGTGTCCTAAAAGACCGGAACTTTATTGTTTTTGCAGGTACCATCACCCTTGGAATGACCGCACCTCTCATGATGTGGATCCTGCTGGCAGTATATATGAACAAGTATTTTGGGATACCAGAATATTTATACAGCTGGCTGCCAATCACCAATGCCCTGATGTGTGTATTTGTTCAATACCCGGTAACAATTATGACCCGCCGTTTCTCAGCAAAAAGTGCGATCACTCTCGGGATGTTTATGTACGCTGTTGGTGTAGGCAGCACCGCCCTGATGTCAAATTTTTGGGGATTCTGGTTGAGCATGGTCATCATGACCTTTGGTGAATTGATCCTTGTGCCAACCGGCAGTAAATATATTGCTGATATTGCCCCCGAGGATCTGCGCGGCAGGTATATGAGTGTGTACTGGCTGACCTGGGGAATCTCGCGGGCAGCGGCCCCCATCATCGGCGGTACTTTACATGATCTTATCGCCCCAAGAGCCATCTGGTACGGCGGCCTGATCCTGGGCTTGATCAGTTCTGCCATATTATTTTTATTGTCCAGAACGCCTGATCGGCCCACGCCGGTAACACCGCTTCAGCCCGAGGTGTAATTTATGGAGCAATATTTTGCATTTTTACGCGCGATCAATGTCGGCGGCCATAATGTTAAAATGGAAGAGTTATGCCGGATATTATCCGAAGCTGGTTTGACGGGTGTTGAAAGCTATATCGCCAGCGGAAATTTCATTTTCAATTCAACAGAAAAAGATACAAAATCGCTTGAAGCCGCACTTGAAACTATACTTGAACAGAAACTCGGATATTCTGTAGCCGCATTTATCCGGAAGGGTGAAGAGATTAAAAGTATCCAACAATTTATCTGCTTTACACCTGAGGAGATTCAGGCAAGCGCAGCCTTAAACATTGCTTTTTTGCCTGAATCACTGGATCTTTCCAGAATAAGCTTGATGAAACGCTGGGAATCCGATATTGATAGCTTCAACTATCATCAACGTGAGATATACTGGTTATGTAAGAAAAAACAAAGTGAATCCACTTTCTCAAATGCGGTTATTGAACGGACACTGGGTGTACGATCCACCCTGCGCGGATTCAATACCATTGATAAGATCGTCAAAAAGTTCATCTCTGCCTGACTCACAGAAAATATCAGGACATTGATTATCTGAATATGATTTGTAATGGATCGACAAAAAAATGATCGATCCAAAGGAGTAATATTGAACAAGCTTATTAAGGAAAATGAATTGGATCAACTTTTAAATTTTATCGGATACGGCCGAATCGATGCTGATATATGGTTTGTCGGGGTGGAAGAAAAAGCGACTTCTGAAAATGAAATTCAGTCAAGGGTAAATTTCGATCAAGTACTGGACAGCTTCGAAGCCCAGGAGTTATTGGGTGTCGGAAGAGAAGAATTTGTCAGGAACAATTTTAATGAGGCCGGGGCAGGGATCGCCAAAATATTATTGATGCTTGGAGAAGTTATCCCGACTGAAAAATCCATTCAGGAATACCTGGATCATCAATTAGGCCTGGGAACCGGTCCGGCCTTAATTGCCTCATTATTTCCCCTGCCAATGAAACAGGATCAAACCTGGCAATACCAGGATTCATTTCCACAATTCGTTTCCTATGATGATTACATCAATTCAGTGAAACAGTTACGATTTGATCTTTTCAAAGAATTAATTCATTTTCACTCCCCCAAAATGGTCATTTGCTATGGCAAAGCAGGCTGGCCATTATTCCAGGAATTATTCGGCGAATATAATCTTGCAGATAGCGGCGAATTTCAATTAGGCTGGGATGCTAATACAGTTGTGATTCTTGCTGATGATCTTAATTCGGAGAACCTGGCTGATAAATACGACGAATTGATTAAAATGATCAAGGAAAACAGCCTGGCAATAGATACATCAACAAATGCAGGTGAAACAGTTCTATCAAAATCAGAACTTGAACGCCAGCAGAAACAAGCTGCCAAGCAGGCCTCTGCAGCGAAAAGAAAAGCAACAGATCGGAAGAGCGTCGTGTAGGGAAAGAGTGGTCAGAGCCGTGGAGGTATAG
>CAZBRI010000119.1:0-8030 GCA_964494055.1 uncultured Anaerolinea sp. | reverse complement strand
GACCACAGTACTTGGCTGGTACGAAACCGATGGCTGGGAAGCTGGCTGTGAACGGTCACTTGAATTGATCGATTACGGCGGCCGGGGGCATTCGCTGGTTATACACGCGCAGGATGAAAAAGTAATCATCCGCTTTGGTTTGGAAAAACCAGTTTTTCGGATATTAGTTAATACTTTTGGGACCCTCGGTGCGACAGGCTATACAACCGGTGTCATGCCATCCTTTACGCTTGGATCTGGTGGTGTTGGCGGAGCAATCACAGGTGATAATATTTCAGTTCACCATTTGTACAATATCAAGCGCCTGGCGTATGAAATTAATCCCCCGCCAGAGAGTGCATTTTTACCCGGCAGGACAGATGATCCCAGCCAATTGAAAGCTGCCCAATCTTCAAAACTCCAGCCGGTAGGTAAAATGGATGATCAAATTGATGAAATCGTCCGGCGGGTTTTGAGCGAGCTAAAAAAGTAGATTTCGGAGAGATTGTTATCTCCGTAACTAAAGAAAAAAATTATTTAAAAGGAGAAATAAGACATGCCAGTTGACGTTTCTATGATTGCTTTAGGTATGGTTGAAACAAAAGGTCTTGTTGGTGCAATTGAAGCCGCTGACGCAATGGTTAAAGCTGCAAATGTAACACTTATTGGAAGTGAATATGTTGGCGGTGGTCTCGTTACGGTTATGGTTCGTGGTGATGTTGGAGCCGTTAAAGCCGCAACTGATGCTGGTGCTGCTGCAGCAAAAAGAGTTGGAGAACTGGTTTCAGTTCATGTGATTCCACGACCCCATGCAGATGTGGAAATGATTCTCCCTTCACAATCCAAGGGTTCTTTCGGCGGAAAGTCCGGCAAGTAAAGAACTTCTCCATTTTTTAAGTTTAAAACCATCCAGGATAATGGATGGTTATTAAACTTGGAATTTTTATGGCAAAACAATTATTTACAGCTGCTGACATCCGGAATCTGGTAAATTCAAAATTATCATCTTTTTTAGTGATTGGAAAAGATGATATTGTTACTCCTGAGGCAATGGATATTGCGAGAGATAACGGTATTGAATTGATTCGCGAAACGCAGGAAGTGCAATTATCCTCCCAAATTACAACAGAAATCCGGCAAAATTCTGAAGTTTCCGCATCACTGCCTCCCGTAAAATTAATTTTAAGCAGCAGCGTAATAATGGACCCTTTTGGAAGTGATATTGCAGCACCAGGCACAAATGTTCGATTAAAAGATGTGGTCACTTCCGCGGATGGCTCTTCCATGGCTGCCGGGTACATGTCCCTTGATAAAGGTGTTTTTCCCTGGAAATTAACCTATGATGAGGTAGATATCATTCTTGAAGGCAATTTGATTATTACAAGGGATAATGTCAGTATAAATGGCAAGCCTGGTGATGTCATATTTATTCCAAAGAACTCGAAAATTACCTTCAGTACAGATGACAGGGTTCGATTTATCTATGTGGCATATCCATCCAACTGGAATGATGCACAATGAGTTTTTTTACTGAAGGTGAACTTCGAGAATTCTGGCAGAATGGAAAAGGCACTTTACCACCTTTTCCATTAGGCACGAGATTTTCTAATTCCGCGATGGATTTTATAAAAGCTCAGAGAATTGAGATCCGGTTCATAACAGCAGATAGTAAGAACACAAAGTCTTCAGATAGTGGAGAGAACTCTAAACAAATTTGGGATCGGCCTGGTGAATTTCCAGTAATTCTGGATGGTCCATTACCATTATGTATTGAATGTGGTCAGCCAGTTCATTCAAAACCTGAAGATTTAACTCAATTAGATTCACATCATTTTTCTCTCAAGACAAATCCAAGGATTATTTTTCGCGGGAAAATTGATAATCTTCAAGCCAAATTCTTACTGGTATCTTCCATGGCTCGACGGCTGGATTTGGTTGAATTAGCCTTACAGCTGGATACCCTGGCTGCCTATAGTAGAGAAATTTTATCTGCTGAGTATCACTGGAGAGAAGTATCTCCGCTTTCGGTATTGAACCTGACCGAAGATCAGCTTCACGATATTTCTCATTGGCCCGAGAAAAATTTAGGTATAAACCATATTGTCCCATCATCAAATGACCACGAAATACTCCTCTGGTTAAATGTACTCAGAACCGAAACAAGAGAAATTGAAATTTTGGCTATTCAGCTTTTATCTCAATCACATAATCCTGAAATTGGTTTGGGCAAAGCACTCAACCGTTTGTCATCCGCGATATATGTCCTTGAACTTTACTTTCGAAAAGGTAAATTTGACTGGAAATTCAGCGGATAATATTTAAAATAAAAAAAACCGTGAAAATAATTGATGAATCCAAATTTAACTAATATTCTTTTGCAAACAAATGAAATCATGAATATTTCACAGACCAGGTGGAAGCCTGATCCTGAAATGATTTCACATTCTGGTGAATATCTCGGTAAATTGCATATCGGGATAGATCTTGGAACTGCTTATACCGTCTTGATGGTACTTGATGATAATTTTCTCCCGATAGCTGGCACTTATCAATTTGCTCAAATTGTCAAAGATGGTCTCGTTGTTGATTTTGTTGGCGCAGTTTCATTATTAAGAAAATTAAAAAATCAAGTTGAGGCTCAACTTGGATTTGAGATTAAATCTGCCGCATCTTCATACCCTCCCGGGGTTGCCCAGGTAGAAGTCCGGGCAACAGCGAACGTCATCAATGCCATTGGTATGGAATGTACGGGATTAATTGATGAACCTTCAGCGGCAAATAATGTTCTCCAAATCGACGATGGTGTAATAGTTGATGTTGGCGGAGGCACAACCGGTATTGCAATAGTTGAAAACGGGAAAGTGATATACACTGCTGATGAACCTACAGGTGGCACTCATTTTTCTCTTGTGATCGCCGGTGCGAAAAACTTATCTTTTGAGGATGCTGAGTTAATAAAAAAAGATCCTGAAAAACAAAAAGAGCTTTTCCCGATTATTCGGCCAGTAATGGAGAAGGTTGGGAGTATTATCACTCGTCACACAAGAAATAAAAACATAAAAACTATTTATCTCGTTGGAGGTACCTGTTCTTATCCAGGCATGGACAGGGTCATCGAAGATTTTACTGGAATTAAAACTCTGGTTCCCGGAAGTCCATTGTTTGTGACTCCTTTGGGAATTGCCATGTATAACTAACAAGGAGAATATAATGGGTGATCAATTTTCATTAAGGTGCTATTCTTATATTGACCGAATGCAGCCGCAATATGCCGCTTTTGTTGGTACAGTAACTCAGGGTGATCTTCCGACCGAAGGAATGGCAGCGCTTTATATAGAGGTTGCACCGGGAAATGAAGTTTTTCGACTTGTTGATATCGCTGTAAAAGCAACAGAAGCCAAGCCAGGGGCTCAAATTGTTGAACGGGAATTTGGTATGTTCGAAGTTCACTCCAGGTCACAATCTGAAGTCATCGAGGCGGGCAGAATCGTTCTGGACCGAATCGGATTGAAAATTGAGGACAGAGTTAAACCTGAAATCGCCTCGGTCCAAATTATTACAAATGTAGACCCGTACCAGGCGCAATTATTGAATCGTTTTCGGCGAGGCAGTATGCTGGTTCCCGGTGAAACAATGCTGGTTCTTGAATGTGCGCCTGCGGCTTATATTAATTACGCCCTAAATGAAGCTGAAAAAGGTTCCAACATCAAAGTTTTGCATGTATCATCTGTAGGAAGATTCGGCCGAATGTGGTTATCTGGATCTGAGGCTGAAATTTTAACCGCCCGTAATGCAGCTGTTTCAGCAATTGAAAATCTCGAAGGTAAAAAAGGTTAGTATTAATCCAGCCATTTGATTTTAAGGTGCCAATATGCCGAAAATTTTTTACACTGAACGAGACATTGAAGATCTATATTCACGAGGTATAACAACCATTGATATCAATGATGGTGTTGTTCTGACTGATCTAGCGCGTGAAAAAATGTTTAAGCTAGGTATCCTGCCAAAAAGAATTGAGATTGAAAAACAAAATATTGATGTTTCACAAGAGATTATGGTTCATAAAATCAAAGCAGCTGTTATGGCAAGAATAGATGAAAATATTGATCCAGGCTTCCTCGATGCGATAATTAGAAAAATACTCAAAGATTACAATTAAAAAATAAGCATATTTATTGGCCCTGGTTATCACACAAATCGAGATAAACGGGGCCTTTCATATTTTATTGGTCTCTTGAAGAGTATCATTATTTTCTAGTAAATATAGCCTACATTCTCTTTTGGCATGTTACAATTTCATTATTATGGCTTCTGATAACATTAAAGTAGTGGCAACAAATAGAAAAGCAAATTTTGAATATTTTATTCTTGAGCATTTTGAAGCTGGCTTGTCTCTTCAAGGATCAGAAATAAAATCTATTCGCGCTGGACAAATAAGTATCGCAGAATCATTTATCGATATTGAAAACGGTCGGCAAGCCTGGCTGGTTGAAGCCCACATTTCTCCATACGAACAAGCCAACAGATTTAATCACGATCCAAAAAGATCGAGACGATTACTACTTCATAAGAAAGAAATTCGAAAAATGTGGGATGAAGTCAGGCAAAAAGGTGTAACTATCATCCCATTAAAAGTTTATCTCGTGAATGGCCGGGCTAAAATTGAAATAGCAATCGCTAAAGGGAAAAAACTTCACGATAAAAGGGATGCCATTGCAAAACGTGATCAGGACCGCGAATCTGCCCGTCGTGAAAATTTTTAAATATATTTAAAGGAATTCATGCAAGTATATACAATTGGCGGAATTAATTTATTACCGGATAAAGAAAAAAGAGAAATTTATTCAAGGGCAATTCCTGAAGCTTTGATAAGGCATTTTAATATACCCTCCCTGCATGATGAAGAAGGCTCTGAATATTTCATTCTCAATGATAAACCTGGTTCAACCGATGTTGAATTTTACCTGTACCATCAGCCGGGTTTTAGAGATCCGGTACTGTATGGCCACCTGACTGATACTATTCACGGTCAAATTCATATTCTTTTATATATCCTGAATGATCCTGAATCGCCTAGATTTGATGTAGATAAGCTTGAAAATGGATCTTCTACCCGTTTCGGAACAATTGACCGCAATATTCCTGCTGAAGTAAATGCACTTTCCGCCGGTCTTGCCCCTGGGCAGATCAGGAAAGGTTTAGGAATGTTATCAGAAGCTATTTCTACATTCGAAAACTTCGTTGTTAGTCTTGGGCAGACTGTTTTTTTTGCTGAACCTCTTTATTACCATAATGCTATCTTATTCGAAAAGTATGGCTTTGCCTATCAACAGGGCAAGAAAATGATGGAACAGATTGAGGCAGGGTTTCAAACTTCTGGTATCTATCAGGCCAAATTAAAGGATGACTCCCTATTTAGAAAACCAGAGTCATCCAAAAGTGTACGTCTCAGATCTTGGGCTATTCATGATGGAATTTTAAACGAGCAGTTTACCAATGTCACTATGTACAAACTGGTCGGAAAAAATGCTGGTATTTCTACCAGTGTAAATTGTCCATGGTGATTGTGGAACTAATAACAGGTAAATTCATTTTTTGAGATGTACCAGCAATGCTTGAATTCCCAGCAAATATGAATTCCAGCCGAAGCCCGTGATCGTTCCAAGGCAAACAGCCGATATATATGATTTATGCCGAAATTCCTCCCTGCTGTGTACATTTGACAGGTGAACTTCTATAACTGGAATTTTAACTGACGAGATAGCATCCCGGAGAGATACTGAAGTGTGGGTCAAGCCGCCTGGATTAATTACGATCCCATCAGCCCAATGCCTGGCATTTTGTATTTCATCGATCAGCACTCCTTCATGATTAGACTGCATAATCTTGATTTCGATATCGTTTTTGGCACAAAATTCAGCTGCCAAATTATTGATATCATTTAAATTCATATTTCCATATATTCCCGGTTCTCTCTCGCCCAACAAATTTAGATTAGGTCCGTGTAATAATAGCAATTTCATAAAATCGTCTCCAGATTATTTATTGAAATATTAAGAGCAACTTCACCGATTTTAACGGGCAGAGAAAAACGAACAGTTCCATTTTCCTTTTTTTTATCAACTTTTACTGCAGCAAGAATCTCACTTTTTGGGATGTATGAAGGTATTCTGATTGGGAGACCAATTTTTTCAAGTACAGTGCTAATTTGATCAGCAATATTGTTCTCAGCAGGCGAAACCCCAATTTTTTCAGCTAAATGTGCCTCGAGAACCATACCAATTGCAACAGCTTCACCATGTTTAATTTGATAATGACTTGCAATTTCCACTGCATGTCCTATTGTGTGACCTAAGTTTAATGATGCCCTTATGCCTTTCTCAAAAGGATCAATGACAATTGTATTTACTTTTACTTTAATTGCTTTACTGATGATTTCTTCTATATTATTTTTTATATAGTCCGGACCATAAGAACATAGAGTAAACAAATCGGGATCATTAATTACACCATGTTTAACAATTTCAGCCATTCCTGACACAAACTCAATTTCAGGTAAACTTTTCAATAGTTCAGGATCAACCAGAACAAATTTCGGAGGGTAAAATGAACCAATTAAATTTTTTCCTTCTTCAGTATCAAAACCGGTTTTTCCACCAATAGAAGCATCCACCATAGCGAGTAAACTTGTCGGTATCGCACACCAATTGCAGCCTCTCATAAATGTAGAGGCAGCAAAACCGGTTAAATCACAAACAACACCCCCGCCAAATGCAATAACAGTACTTTGACGATCTAAACCAGAGGCTAAAAATTCTTTCCATAAAAAAGAAATAGTGCTTAAAGTTTTATTCTCTTCACCACTAGGAATAACAATTATCTTTGAACTAAATCCTGATTCAGATAATATTGAAGTTATCTTGCTGCTATAAATTTTCTCAAGATGATCATCCATCACAACTAAAGTATTTTTTGACAAATGTTTTTCGTGAAGTAATATTCCTAACTTATTCAATTCCCCGGATCTAACATATACATTATAAGAAGCACCCATACCGGAAACCGGGTAGATATTCAACGCGATTAATATATCTCTGCAAATATCTTCTGTTTGTCTGTTGGTTATCTCATCGAAATTATTATTATCTGAATTAACAGTAACATACGTGGCTACACGCATATTAAATGAATCATAATGTTGGTTTCTCGCAGACATCAGATGATTGATCTTTTGTTCAAGTTCTCCTGAAAGTAATGGCCTTTGTGTGTTGTCGCCCAATATCCTGGCTGCCATTATCTCATTGGTTACATCTAAAAATATTATAGTTCCTGAATCTTCACAAACTTTTCGGTTTTGGTCCCGGAGTAAGGCTCCTCCGCCTAGTGCAATAATTTGCCTCTTTTCGCTTGTCGAAAACTTTGCAATAATTAGGCTTTCATATTCGCGGAATGCTGCCTCGCCATCATTTTGTATAATATTAGATATAGATCTAGAATATTCCTTTTCAATTTCTAGATCTATGTCAACAAAGGGTCTTCCAAGAATTCCAGAAAGTTCATTTGCTATGGTTGTTTTGCCAGAGCCTGGCGGTCCATATAAAAAAATATTTTCCATATTACTCCCAGAAAATATGCTCAAAATTGTCCATTTCTAAATCAGACAACCTGGCAGTTCGAAGAAGATTAAATCTTTTCTGAATTTCCACGAGCGAATCGCCGCCCAGCTTTTCAAGCAGGGCATCTGCAATAACAAACGATACCATTGCTTCTAGTATTGGCACGGCGCGTGGAACAGGGCAAAAATCTGATCGTTCATACTTTGTTAATCCTTCGGTACCATCTGCCAAATCTACTGTATTCTGAGGATTTAATGTTGTCGCAATCGGTTTCATGGCACTCCGGATGATAACTGGTTCTCCATTGCTGATTCCACCCTCTATTCCGCCTGCGCGGTTTGTATTGCGGACCAGCTGTCCATCCCGAAGATATATGGCATCATGCGCTTTTGTTCCTGGCATCCGCGAATTTTCCCAGGCATCACCAATTTCAAC
>CAZBRI010000118.1:0-8041 GCA_964494055.1 uncultured Anaerolinea sp. | reverse complement strand
TTGTACGATCGATATTTTCCTGAATTTTATCGATTTGTCCGCTTTCGTCTAAATGATGTACATATTGCGGAAGATATAGCAAGCGATGTGTTTGTTCGGCTGCTTGAGGCAAGTCCAACAGGCCGAGGCCCGCAAACAAATTTAAAATCCTGGTTAATGTCAACAGCATCACATATTGTCATTGATCATTTGAGAAGAAATTACCGTCGTCCCGAGGATGAGTTACCAGAGACGATGTCTGATGGAATGGCAGCCATTTCTGCCGATTATGAAATTCAGGAAAGAAATAATAGGATACGAGTTGCAATGCAGACCCTGACGGAAGAACAACAATATGTTATCAATCTTCGCTTCAACCAGGGATATTCGCTTGAAGAAACTGCTGAAATGATGAATAAAAACATCAATTCTGTCAAACAACTTCAATTTCGAGCGCTTGCTGCTCTGAACCGGTCCATTGGTGATGTAACATGAACAGCACAAATTTTATTGATGATCTTAATGTTAGCCTGGAAGCCCTGGATGCAGGGATGGATATTGAGTTTTGTCTATCATTATTTCCTGCCCGGGCTGATGAGTTTCGACCGATCTTAACTGCAGCAACGCAGGCGAAATCAATGAGCGCTGAAGTAATCCCTGCCGAAGTTATTAGCCGTGGTAAACAAAAAGTCCTGGCAGTAGCAGCTGTTCTTCGAGAGAACCAGTCTGCAGCTGTACCAACAATTATTCCAAAAAAATCTTTAAAAAATGTTTTCAGTGGTCGATTTATGAGGCTGGCTATAACAACAGCTTCAATGCTTGCCTTCCTGCTGACAAGCGGAACTGGTCTGGTAAGTGCTTCCAGCAAGGCTTTACCAGGTGACAGTCTCTATCCAGTAAAAAGAAAATTGGAAGATGTCAGGATATATTTTGTTTCAGATCCTCAATTAAAAAAAGAATTATCAGATCAATATGAACTTGAGCGAGTTAATGAAATCGAAGAATTGTATGCTGAAAAGAAAACAGTTCAAGTCGATTTCCAGGGTATTTATCAAGGTCAAAAAGATGGCTACTTGATTATTAATGGCCTGAATATTGAATATGAAGATCATTTAAATATTCCTGTTGGTTCTTTTGTTCAAATTATGGGCGAAACCAGTGAAGGTGTAATACAAGCTGAAAAAATCATTCTGGTTGCAACACCGGTTGCTACCCCTACTTTAGAGATGAATGGTACGCCAAGTCCGAATGGCATTATCGACCCTTCTCAGACACCTTACCCGGTTGAAGATGGACAATGGAATAATCCAGAAGTTGAAGATACCCCTGAAGTTCGATCTACTGATTCATCCGAGCATGAATCGGAAAAAACTGGATCAAGTGATGATCATTCCGGGGATAATAACAATTTTAATAATAATGAAAATAATAATCAGAACAACAATGATAGTTCTGGCCAGAATGAGAACAAAAACGATAATTCAAACAATAGCAGCAATGAAGGTGAAAATAATAATGATGGTATTTAATTCAATTTATGAGTTAATTTAATACCATGCCCAAACCAACCACAAACCTATCATTACCAGGCCAACAGCTTGAAGTGCAATTACAGTCCATCCAAATCCGATCAGCCATCCTTTTATAGATATTATGGCTGATCGGAATTTTTTTAGCCGAAAATATTCTGCTGCCAGTAATGCCAGGGGTGTTGCGAATATTGCTGTGATAGGAGTAAGGAAAAGGCTGGAAATCAAACCTGCAGCATATGCGAAGAAAATTGATTTCCAGGGAGTGCCGGTTTCCCGAAGCTTTTTTGCAATGATAATATTATCGATAAAACTTCCAAATATCATTAATAGTGTAATTAGAAAAAATATTGTCCAATCCCAAATTCCCATTCTGCCGATTATTGCCTCGATTACAGCATAGAAAAGCGCTGAAATCCAGATGATTAAAATCCCAGGGAAAATTGGAATGAGCAGACCAACTAATCCTACGAGCATGAAGGAAAGTGTTATCCATTGAAAAAAAAGTTCACTGATTAACGGGCCAGCTGACATTTAGTTCACCAGAATATTCCAAAATAGTGAAGAAGAAAATATTAATAAAGGGAATAACCAATATTCGGTTATTCCCTTTTTATCAGCTTATAACATCAATCCCGCCCATCCAAGGGCGTAAAACTTCAGGAACGATAATCGTACCATCTGGCTGCTGATAATTTTCCAGAACCGCAATCAAAGTCCGCGGCAATCCCAATCCAGATCCATTTAATGTATTCAATAATCGGAGTTTGCCGCCATCTGTTGGGCGGTATTTGATGTTAGCCCGGCGTGCCTGGAAATCAGTATCATTTGATACAGAAGAAACCTCCAGCCATTCATCGCAGCCAGGCGCCCATACTTCAAGGTCGTAGGTCATAGTAGCGCCGAAGCCAATATCGCCAGAGCATAATTGTTTAACCCGATAGGTTAATCCTAATCCGGCGCAAGTTTCTTCTGCATCTTTGAGCATTTTTAGATGCATTTCTTCGGATTCTTCAGGTTTGCAATAAATATACATCTCAACTTTGTCAAACTGATGACCCCGTTTTATGCCACGTACGTCTCTGCCGGCACTCATTTTCTCCCTGCGGAAGCATGGTGTATAGGCTGTGTACATACGTGGCAGGCTGGCTTCATCGAGAATTTCATCCATGTGGAGACCTGTTAGCGGGATTTCAGCAGTTGGAACGAAGTAGTAATCTTCTTCATGGTCTTTATAAAGATTTTCAGCGAATTTAGGAAGCTGGCCGGCAGCATAAACTGTAGCTGTTTTAACCATGAAAGGCAGGTATTGTTCGCGGTAACCTTGTTTACGCGTATGCAGATCGAGCATCCAGGAAATCAGCGCTCGCTGCAAACGTGCACCGGCCCCGCTGAGCACATAAAATCGTGAGCCGGTCAGTTTTGTTCCGCGTTCGAAATCTATGATCCCCAGGCTCGGTCCAAGTTCCCAGTGTGGTTTTGGCGTAAAGTCAAATTTCCTTTGTTCACCAACTGTTTTGATCACAATATTTTCATTATCATCGATCCCATATGGAGTTCTAGGATCTGGGATGTTGGGCAGGGTGTCGGTCAATGATTTAAGTTTTGTGTCGATATCTGCCAGATTTTTATCCAGTTCAGATATGTTTTCTCCGACGACCCGCATCGCTTCAACTTTTATCTGCCGTTGAGCGGGGTCTTGCATCTTACCGATCTCTTTTGAGACAGCATTTCTCTCACTTTTTAAGGCTTCGACTTGAACCAATAAATTCCGTCGTTGGCTGTCCAGTTCAAGAATCGAATTAACAGGGGATGGATCTCCCTGCCGATCTCGAATAGCTTTCCGGACGATTTCAGGGTTCTCACGAATAAGATTGATATCTAACATGGCAGTACCTCCTGGGTAATAAAAATAAATAACCGCCCCTCAAGTTGCAGGACGAGGGGCGGCTCGTGGTACCACCTGCGTTTACTACTGAAAATTAAGTAGTCTCTGATCGCACTGTAACGGGCGCATCCGTCTCTCTTACGGTGTTATTACTAAAAACCTCTCCGAGAGCAACTTATATTTATGAAAATTAATCATAAATAACACCAGAGGGGATATAACAGCTTTCCTGCTGTCTTTCACCAAACGACAGCTCTCTGAAAGGTCAGGCAGTTAATAGTCTCCAGTATAGTCTTATATATTCTAAATTATACGCTCTTGATTTTTTGTGTCAAGGAATAAATGATTTTTGACCACATATTAGGAATGGTATTTAAAAATATTCAAGAACCTTTCCAGCTTTTTGCCATTTGGATTCTTTCACCAAGGGGCGGGTGTGAATAAAAAAAGAAAACCACCCATTTTTCGGGGTCGATTTCCCCGAGGTTCTGATTAGCAAGCCTGGTAAATCCTGAGGCGAGCGCTTCTTTTTTGCCTGTTATCTGGAGAGCATATTGGTCTGCCATCTTCTCACGCCATCTTGAAAAGGCATTATCCAGAGGCATTATCAATAGGCTATAAAGACTGATCACTAGGGTCAGAGCCGGGAAAGCAGCCGGGTCGGAGACACCGGTAAACCCGAAATAGGTGACTGCCCAGTTCATGAAGATGGATGCCAGGAACAGCCCGAACATGGTGCTCAGTGTACCAAAACCAATTAGTAACGGTATATCCTGGTGGACATGGTGACCCAGCTCATGTGCCAGTATCGTTTCAATTTCATCGGTTGAAAATTCATTGATTAACGTATCTCCCAGGATAATACGGCGGGTGTTTCCGATTCCCGTCAATGCAGCGTTTGCAGCTTTGGATTGTTTTGACATATCAAACTTAAAAACGCCCTGCACTTTTGTGCCGGTCTTTTGGGCGAGTTCAACCAATCTTGCAGCAAGTTCAGCGTGTTCTTCACCCAAAGGAATGTATTTGTTGAAAATAGGCATGATCAAGACCGGAGCCAAATTGACCATCAAAACCTGGAAAACCAGCAGCCCGCCGGCGGCCCACAGCCACCAAAATGAACCACTGGCACGAAGCGCCAGGTATAACAACTCCAGGATGATCAATCCGAGAGGGAGTGCTATCAGCAAACCCTTGACCTGGTCTGTGATCCAGCTTTTCAAGGTTTGATCTGATTGATCATATCTATGGGGAAGGACGAAACCGGTAAAATAACTCAAAGGAAGATCTATGAGTGAAGATATGGCACCAAAAATTAGGACGAATGCAGGTACCATCAGCCAATCATTATTCAAAATTGGCCATGTGTTTGTTAAAAAAGCCCGTAAACCCAGGGCCCAACCCAGGAAAAGCCAGGCTGTTGTATAAAGAAGACTGAATAGAGTTTCCAATATCCAAAATCTTCTCTTAATACGGTTGTATTCTTTTGCCTTTTGCTGTTTACCCTGGTCTAATAAAGCCATGACTTTCCTCCAGCTTATTTACAATAAAAATTAAAGTGATCAAATTATTTGTCTTGTTCTGCGCCAAGCATCGAAAGCAGGTCTTCTGTTGTCATTAGCGTACCATATGATTTAAAGGCAGCTAAGAAGGCTGCTTGAACATGGGAAGCCGGGACGGTCACTTCCCCGTAAGTGAGGGCTTTCGTGGCGCAGGCGTCCTCGGCTACCAGTACCTGTAAACCCAGGTCAGCAGCTGCCCTGACAGTGGCATCCACACACATGTGTGTCATCATGCCGCATATGACAACCCGCTCTATCTTCCAATTTTTTAAAAGCTCGAGCAGATTGGTATCCCGAAAACTATTCGGGAATTGTTTGTGAACGATAGGTTCATTTTCAAAATGGGCAACAGTATCATGTATGCGAATCCCATCGGTTGACGGAATAAAAAATGACGCACCGGGATTACGAGCTTCGTGCTGAATATGAATATGATGACGGCCATGTTCACGAAAGCATTGCAGCAATGCACCTGCTTTCAGAGCTGCTGCCATTGGACTTTCCAGTTCCATCTTTCCACCAGGGAAATAATCGTTTTGAATATCAATGATCAACAATGCTGTGTTCATATTTACTCCATGAATAATACGAAATTATTTTCTACCAAAATCTGCGGGATTTTCTCCCCATTCATCTGTCATCCATTTTAATACATTATTATGCTGATGGTTTTCGAGCAGCCATATTTCACTATCTTTTATTAACTCAAATAACTCGAGGTTATGCCTATTTTTCGCCTGTTTTGTTTTGCATTTTTTTTGTTTTACCCAGGAAATGGCATTGGCTGAATCAGAATATAAAACCCAGTTGTAATTATTCGATGCTAACCAAATCAATCCTTGAACGATGGCAATAAATTCGCCAATGTTATTGGTTCCCTGTTGATATGGACCCGCAGAAAATAACTCCTTTCCATCAGTAAGATTTATCCCCCGCCATTCGACTGGACCAGGAACCCCGGAACAGGCTGCATCAACGCAAATCGCTGGAAAAATAGGTTGACTGACTGAATTTGACCAGCCCTTTTTATTTTCTGGTATGGAATTATTATTTTTGAAAAAGGCAGAATAGCTGCCAGAAAGAGCAATTTCGGCCTGCTGCAAATTGTCAAAAGCTTTGAATTTCGCACCGATAAAGCCATTAACCTGTGAGGAGCATTCAGCCCAGGAATTAAAAATACCTTTTTTTCGCCCTACCCAGACAACATAATATTTTTGCTTAGCCATTCATCCATTTTACACTAACAGAGAAGCCGATAATTTTATTCTAGAAAGATATTAATTTTATTATTCACCAGGACAGACAAATTTACAGCCTGATCCAGGTTTTTTAGTGTAAATATTCAAAAATACAGAGTAATCTTGATTTTGGGAAAATTAACAGGTATAAAAATAGTATCCGTTACGGAAATATGTGAAATTTATTTTTCATTGAGCAAAAAAGAATAATTTATCGGCTCAGCAATTACAAACAATCTTCCCCAGGATGGTTCGCCATTGTTGAAGATACAGGTTTGCAAAGTCAGGTGGTGTTTTCCCTGGTAGGCAGCCTCAAATACTTTGTCAAAAGTCAGAACATCTCCAGTTGCAAGATTGACAAAATCACTGTATGGACTCGCAGGTTGTATTGCTCTATAGCTCAGGACTTTTTTAACAACAAATACTTCAGCCTGACCATCCCCATATATAACCCGGATTGTTCTACCAGGCTTTAATAATGTGAATGCCCGGCCAGCCAGGTAATTATGGGCCAGCAAACCGATATTCCCATAATTCTCGACTGCCTGGAATTCGGTTACAACATCGTGTACTGATGAGACAAATAACGGGTTATCTGCCGGCTGCTGAACAATACGAAAGGCAAACAGGTCATCAACAAATAACCCTCGCAATACACCTTTTTCACCGTTGATCAGGGATGATTGGAAATCAGAAAAATATGGAACCGAATTTGGTGATCGTAATGCTTCTACAGGTAATGAATAAAAGGAGAAGCAAACTGCAATAATAATTGATACGAATAATGAGATCTTTCGTCCTTGAAATATCATTATTTTCTTGTTCCCGGTTACCGCTAAAAAATTAATAAATAGAGTAAGAAATAATCAGCAAGGTTTTATCGAGTTCTCCTTTAGTTTGATAAACAGACTTTATTCAAAACCTTGTCTGAGTAATTAACGACCGGAAGTAAATTCTCTGCATAAAAAAAGGCTAAAAGTTTCGTAAATATTTCTTGAAATTAAGCAAAGGCCAGAACCGTAAAGCGGCAAAAAAAAACCAGCACAACTTTCCAAATTGAAAATGGAAAGCCGTACTGGTTTTGTTTGAATTTATTAAGGACTTAGCTAGATTATTATTTTCGCTGGTGCACCGATTTTATTTTTTTTTGAGCAATGAATAAATCGCTTATTTAACAGCAAATAAAATTTGAATTTGTTTATCTTCCTGCAAATTTGTTTCAAAGGACCAGGTTGAATTGTTTTCTGACAGATGAACATTGGAACTGACCAGTGTACTTTTTGCAGGAAGATGTATTTGAATCAGGAAAGACCGGTTAACCGGTCCGGGCTGTTTTTGTAACTTCAGGTTATAAGTCCAGGTTTTAATATTTTTATCGAATGTCAGCACAGTATCTGGTAAAGAATATTCAAACTCAATCTGAGATGAACTCTTTGTGGGTGTGATGACCATGGCACCGTAAACCTGGGCATTTGTAATATCCTCATCTCCAAGGTCATCGGTGCGGGCCGGGATGGCTTCGCCGAGTATCGCCGCAGTATCAGGGATGGCTTGAGGGGTGGACCTCAGCAGCCTGGCACCTTTCGGCAGGTACACCCTCAGATAGCCCCAATGGCATTCATCCATCGGGTAAAACGATTGAGGAATCTTTTCAGGAGGTGTAAAGCGGCGGGTTGAATCAGGTTCACATTTGATTTCCAGCTGGGAGTGATTAATTTGCCGAACACGTAGAAGGCCTTTCGGCTTGGATAAATTTTCCAGGTTAACTGAATATACTGCCGAAAGCTCCATGTAGGCATTAGACTTGTTGTACCCCATATTGGTATCAACAACCATTTGAAAATCACT
>CAZBRI010000117.1:0-8111 GCA_964494055.1 uncultured Anaerolinea sp. | reverse complement strand
CTCTCTTACCCGCGAAAATAAAAGGATCCTTTTTTACCAATATAACAACAAGCAGAGCATAGAATTGTATGATCTTGATCAAGATCCAGAGGAAATAAATGATCTGAATTCCAAAGCCCCTGAATGGGGGAAAGAATTAAACCAGGAATTGTTAAATAAAGTTTCTGAAATAACAAGCTCAAAAGGAAATTAACCGATTTTTCTTCATACTTGGTAAATATTCACCAGGTTTATTAAAATACCGCTAAAATGTAATCCTTTGGTTCAAGTACTTAATTTCCAGCTTTCTTTTCAAAGACTCTCTGAGAAAATTGTTTTCAGCTGGTCTTTGAATAAAAATAAGAATATTAAAGGAAATAAATATGGCCTTCAACTTACTGTCTTTTTTTAAACAGACAAACAAACCTGTAATTATTGTCTCTGGCTTGCCTCGTTCAGGAACTTCAATGATGATGAAAATCCTTGATGCTGGTGGTTTGGAGATACTCACCGACCATATTAGAACAGCTGATGACGATAACCCAAAAGGTTATTATGAGTTTGAGATTGTCAAACAGCTTCCGGTTGGAGATATTTCATGGATTGAAACTGCTGGCGGTAAAGGGGTAAAAATTATTTCATTTTTACTTCAATATCTTCCAAAGAAATACCAATATAAAATAATTTTTATG
This sequence comes from uncultured Anaerolinea sp., assembly GCA_964494055.1. GTDB lineage: Bacteria > Chloroflexota > Anaerolineae > Anaerolineales > Villigracilaceae > UBA5195. The sequence continues at coordinate 7,440 of CAZBRI010000117.1, read as the reverse complement.
AGAAGATCAATCCATGAAATTCTCGCATCCCAAACCCAGATGCTCAATCGTCGCGGCGAAAATACTGACACTGATGATTCCAAAATGGAAGAGACATACCAGGAGCATCTAAAACGAACACGGGTCTGGCTTGCAAACCAGGAAAACATAAAAGTGCAATATATTGATTACAATGAATTGATCAAAGACCCTCAAAAGTCGATAAAGCAAGTTCATGAATTTCTCCAGCTGCCGCTTGATCTCCCAAAAATGCTTGAAGTTCCAGACGCGTCTTTATACCGTCAGCGAAAAGCGAGCTGACTGGCGGATCGATCTGCGAAAAAAAGAATATATCGGGTACAGATTCATTTCAAATAATGTAAGTGCATTTTGTAGAAGGATCAGCAAAATCGATGTTTAAATTTCTTTATCAAGAAAACAAAAAAAAGATATTTTCACAAATAATCATCATAATCATTGCAGCAGCTGCATACCTTCCATTTATTAACAAATTTAGTTACACGTTTGATGACTGGTACTTGATGTGGGCCGGTAAGGTATACGGATGGCAGTCTTTCCAGGCTATTTACAGCATCGACAGACCCTTAAGAGCCTATGTCATGATGCCGGAATATGTTATCTTCGGTCAAAATGCCATCTGGTACAACATTTTTGCGTGGTGTTTCCGGGTTCTTTCAGCATTAGCATTGAATTGGATATTGAACCGTATTTGGCCGAATGTAACACGTTACAGCCTTTGGATCACGATCATGTACATTGTTTATCCCGGTTTTCTTTCCCAAACTAACGGAATTGATTACCAGGCACAAATGATCAGTTTGTCAGCCGCAATGATTTCTATTGCACTAACTATTTACAGTATTTCTGAAAAAGTTCCAGCGAAAAAATGGGCGGCAATGGTTTTCTCCATACTATTGGGGTGGATATATCTTGGTCTCGTTGAATATGAAATTGGCTTTGAATTTTTCCGTTTGCTCTTTGTATATTTTTTACCAGGGAAGTCGGACGAGAAATTTTTTAATCACATCATATATACAATTCGAAACTGGCTGCCGTATCTCCTGATACCTATCGGATTTTTAACATGGCGGTTATTTATTTTTCAAGCTGAAAGAAAGGCGACTGATATTAATGTTCAATTGGGGACACTGGTATCAGCACCGGTAGTTACCGCTTATCAATGGGTACAACAGTTATTCACCAGCAGCAGGAATGTTCTTTTTTATGCCTGGATCATTCCACTCAGACAGCTTAAACAATATATCCAACCAGTCGATATCATTCTTCTTTTTATATTTACTGTCGGTATCATTTATTTAGTCTCAAAAATTGTCGAAAATATATCTATTTCTTCCCCATCCACAAAAATATACGAAATAATGACCTGGGGATTTTTGAGCGCAATCATAGCAATTATCCCGATCATTCTAGTCAACCGGTCGGTTAGCTTTCCATATTATTCCAGGTATTCTTTAGTGTCTTCAATCGGCACATCTATTTTTCTTGTTTCCCTTTTTTACATGACAAGGAATAAATGGGTTATTAATATTGGGCTGGGGATTCTATTATTGGCTGCCCTGGTTTCAAATAATACAAACTCACGGCAAGCTGCCAGAAGCACCCAGCAAATGAATAATTTCTGGTGGCAGGTATCCTGGCGGGCTCCCCAAATTGAAAAAAATACTACAATCATCACCAGTTACCAGTCAGCTCCGCTGCTTGAGGATTATTTTATTTGGGGACCAGCCAACCTGATCTATTTCCCAACCAAATTATCGGAAGAGTATATGCAGCCTGGAATTTACGCTGCCATTCCCGGGAAAGAAACTACAAAAAATGTTCTTAATCATGTAAAACAGGTCTTTCATAAAAGAAGGAATATACTGACATACACACGTTATCAAAATTTCCTCTTATTATCACAACCATCTATAGATTCTTGTATCCATTTTATAAATGGAAATAACCTGGAATTATCATCCTCAGACGAACCGGATTTTATAAAAATGGCTAATTATTCTGTAATTAACCATGTAATCATTGATGAAAAAACCCACATTCCACCATCTGTCATTTTTGGCAGTGAACCGGCTCACGATTGGTGTTACTACTATCAACAGGCAGATCTTGCCAGGCAGGCTGAAAATTTTCAAGAAGTCGCCAGGCTCGGGAATGAGGCTGTTGAAAAAGGTTTCTCAGCAAAAGACCAGGTTGAATGGCTGCCATTTTTACAGGCGTATGCTGTTCAAAATGACAGGAAATCGCTAGAAATGATAAATCAGAAATTGACAGATCCATATATTCGGAAACAAGCCTGTCAGTCAATCACCAGAATTCATGGAATTCAAAACAGTGGAACCGAACTGATCAATTCTCTGTTTTGCAGCTAATTATTCCTAATAAATCCACCTGCGAGTATATTCCAAATCCTGCTATAATAGCGCATGTGCAAAATTCAGTTGTTGAATATTGAAATATTTAGGAGACTATAAATGTCGAAAGCGAACTTGATTTCACCTTATGGCGGCAAGCTGGTCAACCTGGTTGTCACCGGGGCAGAACGTGACGCTCTGCTCAACCGCGCTTCAAAGTTATCTTCTTTGAAGATCAGCATGAGAAATTTATGCGACCTGGAACTTCTCGCCACAGGCGGTTTTTCCCCATTAACCACCTTTATGGGTAAAGCTGATTACGAGCGGGTCCTTCATGAAATGCGCCTGGCAGATGGTACTCTCTGGCCCCTGCCTATCACTCTTACTGCCGATCCAAAAGAATTACCAACTGTAGGTGAAGATATAGTATTAAGAAACAGCAACAATGATGTTATTGCCATCATGACCCTTGATGAAGTTTATCACTGGGACCTGGAAACCGAGGCTGCACTAGCTTATGGTTCCACTGACTCAAAACACCCGATGGTTTCTGAAATGGGACGCTGGGGCAAGGTATGTATCTCTGGTCCATTGAAAGTAATCAACCTTCCCAAATATTATGATTTCACCGATCTTCGCCGCACCCCGGCGGATGTTCGGACCATGCTGGAGGCAATGGGCAATGACAATGTTGTTGCTTTCCAGACACGCAATCCTCTTCACCGTATTCATGAAGAATTAACCAAACGTGCCGCCGCACAGGTGAAAGGATCCCTGATCATTCATCCTGTAGTCGGTATGACAAAACCCGGAGATGTCGATCATTACACACGTGTCCGTATTTATAAGGCATTGGTTGAAAACTATTATGATAAAAACAGCACAACCCTGAGCCTGCTGCCGCTCGCAATGCGTATGGCCGGACCCAAAGAAGCTGTTTTACATGCATTAATCCGCCGCAATCACGGTGCCAATCACTTCATCGTCGGCCGCGATCATGCCGGTCCTGGCAAAGATTCAACAGGAAAATTATTCTATGGTCCTTATGATGCACAGGATATGATGAAGCAGTTTGAAGCTGAGATTGGAGTCAAGATGATCCCATTCGAGGAACTGCTGTACCTGCCGGATGAAAACCGCTATGTAGAAGCCAAGGATGTCCCTCAGGGTGCCAATGTTCTCAATATATCCGGTACACAGGTCCGTGATGATTACCTGGCAAAAGGAAAACTCCTGCCAGAGTGGTTTACACGACCCGAAACCGCCGAGATCCTGCGCGAAATGTACCCCCCGCGTAATAAACAGGGTTACTGTATCTGGTTCACCGGATTGAGCGGTTCCGGCAAGTCCGCTACCACCCAGGTTCTCACTTCCCTTTTACTAGAAAGAGGAAGAGAAGTAGCCATCCTGGATGGTGATGTAGTTAGAACCCATCTCTCCAAAGGTCTTGGTTTTTCAAAAGAAGACCGCGATACCAATATTCTTCGTATCGGCTTCGTTGCAGGCGAGATCGTACACGCTGGCGGAACAGTGATTTGTGCAGCCATCAGCCCCTACCGAGCCACACGCGAAGAAGCCCGAAAAATGGTCGGTGAAAATTTTGTTGAAGTTTTCATGGACACCCCGGTAGAAGTCTGCGAACAGCGTGATGTCAAAGGCCTGTATGCCAAAGCCCGGCAGGCAATGGTAGACGGCAAACCGATGGGTTTCACCGGTGTCGATGACCCCTACGAACAACCTGTTTCACCTGAAATCAGCCTGATGGGTTCCGGGGTTACGCCGGAAGATAATGCCCGCAAGATCGTTTCTTACCTTGAAGAGCAAGGTTATATTTTGTAATTTTTTTTACACCCTTACTCATGAGTCACCTGCCGAATAGCATCATTAATAAAATTCGGCAGGTGACTTTGAGGAAGCGGACCCGACATGCCTGCTCAATTTAGCAAATTTACCTTCCCCCTTTCTCTCATCTCCCTGTCTGTAATTGCCATAATTACACTGCATATTTCAACACCTGTCGGCGCTGGATTAGCAAATGATTCTGCTGCATATATTGCAGGCGCCCGTTCAATCCTCGCTGGTACTGGTTATAGTGATGCCTGGCTTAACAGTTCACTGGAACCTATTACCCACTATCCTCCCCTGCTTTCTTTATGCCTGGCAGGTATCGGGTACATGGGTTTAGATCCGCTTCGCGGAGTGCGGTTATTAAATATTTTTTTGTTTGGAGCAAACACTTTCGTGATGGGGATTCTCGGATGGAAAGCTTCCGGGTCCAGGATGACTGGGATTTGGGCAGCGATTCTTTTTTTAACCAACGCCAGCCTGCTGCGTGTCCATCTTTATGCTTTGAGTGAAGGACTGTATATTTTTTTAAGCTTATTGGTATTTTATTTTTTCAACCAATACTTGCAGCCATTTGCAAATCAAAATAACAGTGAAAGTAATAGAACAAATATTTTCTGGCTGATGTTGGCAGGTTTCACTTCCGGGCTTGCGTTTTTAAGCCGGTATTCTGCGCTTGCACTTTTCCCCACTTTTATATTGGCCATCATTTTATTTCAAAGATCCTGGCAAAAGCGGATTATTGATGCTGGTGTGTTCATCACAGCCGGAATCCCTTTAATTGCGGCCTGGTTTCTCAGAAACAAACTCACTGCTGGAAATGCCACCAACCGTACATTCCAATTTCACCCCATCAGCCTGGAAAACATAAAACCGGGTATTTACAACACTTCTCTCTTTCTGATACCTGTTGAATCCTGGCAGTCTGCTGTTTTAAAGTCAGGAATATTTTTACCTCTCCTATCAATTTTGGTTGGATGTATATTGATCTGGCTGGGTTGGAGTACGTGGAAAAAATTATTTCACAATAGAATATTTAACCCATCAACGATCACATATACGACTTCATTGTATTTTTTTGGCTATATATTCTCAATCCTATTTTCAATGAGTTTCTTTGATGCAAGTACTAAACTACAACCAAGAATCCTTTCGCCATTATTTACTTCGTTTATTTTGTTGATTTCTATTTTTACAAATTGGTCCTGGAATTATTGTTTATCTTTTCAAAATAAGAATAAATTTAACACATCAATTATTTTTAAGTACTTCATTATTCTCATTGCCGTCATATTGACCTGTGTAAATACATATGGATTAATCAAAGCTGTCAATGAATTCCGCAGCGCAGGACAGGGATATGCTTCCTGGAAATGGCATGATTCCATCGTTATGAACTCCTTGAAAAACTTACCAACAGGGACAATCATATATACCAATTCTCCACCGGCTGTTTATCTTGTTATAGGGCTGACAAGCCGGACTCTTCCTACACGCCTTGACCCGGTTGATAAAAAAGAACGAACCGGGTTTGATCAGGATGTGGCAGCGATGCGTGCAGAATTATTAAGCGGCAGCGCAGTTCTGGCTTTTTTTGATGAAACTCCGGTGTTTTCCCAGGACCAAACTGAAAACATGGGCTCTACAAGCAAGAATAACTATGATAAATTTATCTCTGGTTTGAAGATCTTGAAAAAAACTCAGGGTGATGTTTTGTATGGAATTAAATAAAAAGTGAAAATGATTTTATTCGCTAGTTTTTTGCAAAATAACTTTCCATTTCGATGGACTGACAATGATTGGAGATTTTATGACAAAAATTCAGGAAAAATTTGACCTTACAGGTCGTGTCGGCATTGTTACAGGCGGAGGCGGGCTGCTTGGGTATGAATTTTGTAAAACTCTGGCAGAAGCAGGTGCATCAGTTGTGATTGCTGACCTGCTAATGGAACATGCTGAACGTGCTGCCAATAAATTAAAGGAAGCAGGTTATTTAAACGTCATCCCATTTCGCCTGGATGTAACAAGTGTCGAGTCTACACGGGAATTGGTAAATGTTACTATTAATAAATTCGGAAGAATCGACATCCTGGTAAATTGTGCTGCCCAGGATCCGAAATTTGACCCCGATGCAGCTGCAAAAGGTATTGCACCGGGTGCTTTTGAAGATTACCCGCTTGATCAATGGAACCTGGCGTTGAATGTAAACCTGACAGGAATATTCCTGGTCACTCAGGCGTGTGTAAAACAAATGATTGCTCAGGGTAAAAAAGGAAGCATTATTAATATTTGTTCCACATATGGATTAAATGGACCTGATCAAAGAATTTACATTAAAGACGGCAAGCGTGTTGCATTTAAACCTGTTTATTACACAACAACCAAGGCAGGTGTCATGGGCTTTACCAAGTACCTGGCTTCGTATTATGCAGAAACTGAAATCCGTGTGAATGCGTTGACACCCGGCGGTGTATATAATAATCACGAAGAGTATTTTGTAAAGAACTATTCAGCAAAAACTATCCTCGGCAGGATGGCTAAAAAAGATGAAATGAATGGTGCATTATTATTCCTGGCTTCAGATGCATCTTCCTACATGACCGGCAACAATGTCATCGTTGACGGCGGCTGGACTGCCTGGTAATAAAATTATTCTTGAGAGTTAATCAATAATGACCGACATTCTCGCAATCATACCTGCACGCGGCGGCTCCAAAGGAATTCCCCGGAAAAATATCCGCAATTTTTCCGGTTACCCGCTTATTTCCTGGAGCATCGCTGCAGGTTTAAAAAGTGACCTCGTGACACGTGTAATAGTCAGCACAGATGATGAAGAAATCGCTGCCGTTGCGCGTGAATGGGGAGCCGAAACACCATTCCTGCGGCCTTCAGAATTTGCCCAAGATCATACAACTGATCTGCCGGTATTCGAACATGCACTGGACTGGCTGGCTGAACATGAAGGTTATCGGCCCGATGTGGTGATTCAACTTCGTCCAACATCGCCCATCCGACCTTTGAATTGCGTGGATGATGCTATAAAAATCCTGCTCAATAATCCTGGCGCTGATTCAGTTCGGGGCGTGGTTCCGGCAGGACAGAATCCACACAAAATGTGGCGTCTGGATGGTCTGGATCAACCGATGCGCAACCTTTTACCGGTTGCGGGAATTGACGAACCGTATAATGCCCCGAGATCGGAAGAGCACACGTCTGAACTCCA
>CAZBRI010000116.1:0-8168 GCA_964494055.1 uncultured Anaerolinea sp. | reverse complement strand
GAAGCAATCAAAAAAAGAGAACAGGGTTTGGAATATTTTATTTTGTTTGCTACGATTGGTTTTGTCTTATTTATCATTTTCCTCAGCAGAAAGATATTGATGGAAAATGAAAAAGATATAGACGAAGACCATGAAACCTGGGCAAATGAATAATTAATAATAAAAGAAGGGCAGCAATCTTTAGCTGCCCTTCTTTATTAGTTTATTCTGATTTTTTCTTTGCTTTTTTCTTTGGAGCTGGTTCTGTCTCGGATGTAACTTCAACTGGTGTTTCGTCAGCAGTTTCTAATTTAGCACCGGCTGCTTTTTTGGACTTCTTCGCCGGAGCAGCAATGGCAATCTCTTTTATCCTGTCCAAAACACGGCGGGTAACCAGCCGGTTGGCAGAATCCATTGCAACTGCATCGATAAGTTCACGGGATGCTTTGGTGCCGTTCTTTGTCTTTTTGGCAAATTCTTCATCGTTGATAGCGAGGTTAGCCCACATGCTATTGAATTCAGCCTCTAGAGCCTCGTTCTCGATCTCAATTTTTTCGACCCGGGCTAATTCATCCATTACCAAGCCTCTTTCCAGTCTTTTGATGGATGTAGGTCTGGCTTGCTCGTTTATAAATGTTTCCCTGTCAGTCTTCAGCATCGTAAAGTAAGCATCTAGGTTTTCAATACCTTCATTTTTCAACCTGCGTTCAACATCTTCAAGGACATGTTCCAGCTCATGATCAAGTACCTGTGGTGGATATTTGATCTCTGAGCCTTGCTTGATGAGATCGAGTAAATTTTCATAATATTGATCATCGTAAATATTATGGGCTTCAAGTTCGATGTTATCCTGCATCCGTTTGCGAAGTTCTTCAACATTTTGCCCAAGACCAGTCTTTTTGGCAAATTCATCGTCGAGTTCGGGCATATTCACGCTGCGGATTGTTTTTACCAGAACGCTGAATTTTACATTTTCACCAGCAAGGGTTTCATCGGTAAATGTCTTTGGGTATTTATGTGAGAATTCCTTGTTCTGCCCGGGTTCAAGGCCGATGAGGTTGGTTGAAAAACCAGGGAAGGGCCATTCATTTTCCTTCTCATCACTTCGGATAACGATTGCAAAACCTTTGCGTTCGAGAAGCGGGCTTTCACTTTCTGCTGCCTTGGATTTTTGACCGGTAACATCAAGCAGAACATAATCACCATCTTGTACAGGTCGTTCCACAGATTCGGTTTTGGCATACATTCGGCGAAGATTGTTGATCTCTTCGTCCAATAATGCTGCATCCGGGCTGACGAATTCATACGGAAGCCTGACAGATTGATAATCACCAAGTTTGACAGACGGTTTCAAAGGTACTGTGAAAATAAACTTGGGAGGTTCGAGACTTTCGATCTTCTCGAGCTGCCCAGCGCCAGAAGGATCAATATTGGCTTCTTTGACCGCTTCAGGATAAATTTCATCTACCAGGATCTCCACAGCTTCTTCAGTAATTGCGCCGTCACCGTATAAACGGCGGACTACATCATAAGGAGCTTTACCTGGCCGAAAACCAGAAATTTTCACTTTTTCTGCAATCTTCCTGGCTGCTTTCTTGCGGGCACCATCGAGTTTTTCGATTTCGAGTTCGACAATCATGGTTACCTGGTGATCATCGCGTGGTTCAGTTTCAATTTTCAATGTAGTAATCCTTCCTGTTTGATATATTTCTATAATTTTTCGAACAATGCTTGTGGGGACAGAGGGACTTGAACCCTCACGCCTTGCGGCACATGATCCTAAGTCATGCCTGTCTGCCAGTTCCAGCACGTCCCCGGAGGTTTTGTGTTAAGCCAAAGAATTATACGACATGTTAAGGCATTTTGGTAAATCGAATTTTATTTTATTTGGCAGTTGAGCGAAATTTATGCTTATTTTTACGTTATAATTTCAAAATTATGACGATCATTAATCCTGAATCCGCCGGGAAAGAGCGGACGCAATTATGTAAAGGAATAGTTCTGGCGATACGTGAATTATCCAGGCAAACCGATACAGGATCAGAAACACGTGACCTGGCCGCATTCATTGCTCTAGCTTTGAAACAAATAGATGAAGGTATTGATATTTCTGTAACGGCATGGGAAAAACGTGGTTACTGGGTGAAAGCTGACAGGTTCCGCATGGAATGGCTGTGGACCGGCATTTATTCAGAGAAGATAAAAACTGCACTGGCTGCAGATGATTGGGGCAGTGTGGCTTCTGCCATTCCGAATATTGGCCAAAAATTGTCGAAAATCGAGGTAGCTGCGGGACATCGTTTAGGCAGACCATGGGTCGGAGCGTGGAAATTATTATTTAACGGTTAAAATCTGCGTATAATTCATTCAAAATTTTGATTGAGTTGATTAGAAGTAAATCAGCTGTGGAATTATGTTTTTTTTTACGGAAAGTGATGAATAAAAGAATTGAAAAAAATACTGTATAGAATTCATGCCATTGAACGGATGTTTGAAAGAGGGATGGATACAAAAGATATTCGTGCCGCTTGTGAAAAAGGTGAAGATATCGAAAATTATGCCGATGCCCCTGCTTATCCAAGCCGGTTGATTTTGTCATGGAAGGGCAGAAGGCCTTATCACGTGGTAGTAGCAGATAACTTTGCTGAAGATCAGGCAATCGTAGTTACCGGCTACCGGCCGGATCCTGCCCGTTGGGCAGATGATTTTAAGAAGAGGCGTGATGAAATGTTTGATATGTAAGAATTCTGATACAGTTCCAGGCACAACGGATATCTCTTTAAAAAAGGGTGAGTTCAGTATGATGCTGAAAAATGTGCCGGCTTTTGTTTGCCCGGTTTGCGGAGAAGCCTATGCATCAGAAGAGACAGCCGGTAATATTTTAAAAACAGCCCATTCATTCGAAGCTGAAGGTCTCCTTTTTGTAATTGGAAATTACCAGACCGAAATCATTGAATAGGCATTAATATCCTAGAAAATCTTTGATTTCCATTACCGCACTTCGGGTTTCCGGTAAGAAATTCCCAAAAAGATGCCAATCGTGCCACATTCCATCCCAAACTCTTAAAATCGAGTTCACACCGGCTTTTTGAGCTTTTTGATTTAATCTGATCGAATCATCCAGTAACATTTCATCGGATCCGACCTGGATTAATAATTTTGGAAATCCTGCAAAGCTTCCGAAAAGAGGCGAGAGCTTCGGGTTTTCTAGCTTTTCCATATTTGAGTAGTAATTAGCCCAATCAGATAATTCGTCTGCTCGAAGAACAATTTCGCCTCCAGACATATGAGTCAAGGAATTTCCACTGAGAGTCAGGTCTGTCCAGGGTGATATGCAGACGACAGCGGAAGGTATTTTTTCTCCTGATTCGAGTAAAGATTGGACGAGTGCTAAGGCAAGTCCGCCGCCGGCAGAATCCCCAATGATTGAAATGCTTCCAGGTTTGAAACCTTGTTCCAATATCCAGTTGTATGTTTGCCTTGCATCGTCAAGGGCAGCCGGAAATGGGTATTCAGGCGCCAGCCGGTATTCAGGTAAAAAAAGTGCCGCGTGAAGTGTATCAGAGAGTGTTAACCCTAACAGCAAATGCGATTTAATTCCACCAGTCACATAACCGCCGCCATGCAGAAAGAGGACAGCCTTTTCTGTTTTTTCGGAATCCGGCTTAAGGATAGCTGTGTCGATCCCAAAACTACGATATTGCGTATAGCTAATATTTGGAAAATATCTGCTCAATAATTCCGGGCTTCCAATACTTTGAGATCGAAGTTGTTTTATTGATTTATACTTACGTCGTAATGTATATTTCAGGATATTTTTAATGATAATTGCTTGAATGCTGTTCGTCACAAAACAATTCCTTAATTAATTTTTAAATATGTGCAGTGAATTTTTACGAACCAATGTTAATTTTCGGCACGGAAAAGATAAATCATAACATGGCAGAGATAAGCAGCGATTACTCAATTTATATTCATATTCCTTTTTGCCGGCACAGATGCGCTTATTGTGATTTTAATACTTATGCCGGACAGGAATCATTGATCGATGAATATGTTCTGGCTGCCTGCCATGAGATTGATCTGGTCGGTGCGAGTCACCAAGATATTCCTGTCAAATCGATTTTCTTTGGGGGCGGGACGCCTTCGTTGGTCAATGTGGACCAATATAAGAATTTATTTAATTCCATCTCGCGTAATTTCAATAAGTTATCCGATTGCGAAATCAGCCTTGAGGCAAATCCCGGTACTGTCAGTTTGGATTACTTGCTTGAATTAAAATCGATTGGTTTTAATCGTATCAGTTATGGTGTGCAAAGTTCAAACCCTGAAGAATTAAGAATGCTGGAAAGGATCCATACTTATTCTGATGTGATTAATGCATACAGGCGGTCGCGAAAGGCTGGTTTTGAAAATCTTAATTTCGATCTGATTTACGGACTTCCTGAACAATCTTTAAACAGCTGGAAAAAATCATTACAGCTAATATCTGAGTTAGGCCCGGAACATATTTCGGCTTATGCATTAACTTTAGAACACGGCACTCCGTTCGGAAAGTGGGCATCCAGAGGATTCATACCAATCCCTGATCCTGACACGGCTGCAGATCAATATGAGTGGACCATGGATTATTTAGCGGAGAAAGGTTTCGGTCAATACGAAATATCAAATTGGTCAAAAAAAGGTTATGAATGTCAGCATAATTTGCAATACTGGCATAATCATAATTATTTTGGGATAGGTGCCGGGGCGCACGGCTATATAAATGGATGCCGGTATTCAAATGTGCTTCGGATTAAAACTTATATTGACCGCCTAAAAAATGCAATTCCAGAAGAAGTCGATTATCCGACAACACCTGCCAGCGTTTCGCGACTGGTCAATTCTGTTCATACCGATATGCAGGAAACCTTAATGACTGGTTTGAGGCTGACTGACGAAGGAGTTAGCTGCGAATCATTTTTCAAGAGGTTCAATGTCGAATTACATGAAATATTTGGGAACGAGATTAATTACCTGGAAAAAAAATTATTGATTGAAGTCAGAAATAATCCAGGCCGTATACGCCTTACCAGAAAAGGAAGGTTGTTAGGTAACCAGGTTTTTATGCAATTTGTGGACTGAATGAAGGGGTTGTTGAAAATATTTTTATTTAAAATTGGAGAGTATGTTTTTTACACCTTCAATTGGACATTTATTTTTTTGATTTAATATAATCAACCTGTTGTTTTTCTCTGTAAATGACCAAATTGTTACAGATGCAGTTTCGCAGGAAATTTTTTGAAAATAATCGAGCGGCATTCCCAGGTAATAGGCAGTAATCAGTTTTATGGGGTCAGCATGGGTAAAAATGGCGATAATTTCTTTATCATCATGATCTTTGACAACTCTTTCCATCTGCTCAACCAACCGGTTCTGGCAATCAAAAAATGATTCTCCGTTTGGGAAGCGAAACCTGGATGGACTCTGTTGTACGATTTTCCATTCTTTTAATTTTCGGATAACTTTGACTTCCTGGCCAGCCCAATCCCCGATATCTGTTTCAAGAAAACCCGGATTGATGATTACAGGCAAAGAAAGTTTTTCAGCCAGGGGCGCGGCAGTTTCCATTGCCCGTTCAAGAGGCGATGAATAAATACAGGAAATTGGAACGGACACAAGGTTTTCTGACAATTCCTGCGCTTGCTGGAAACCGCGGCTATTCAGGTGAACATCCGGCAGACGGCCAGCCATCCTTCCAGTTTTTACCATGTCGTTTTCGCCGTGCCTGATCAATAAAATTGTGGGCATTATTTGAATCGCCTTACCTGATAATTCTTTTTAAATTGTCGATGGATTCCTGGGACAGGTCAGGAATAAATGTTTCTTGATCTATACCAAGTGCATCTTTTTGGGCTTTCCGCCACATTTCAAGCCTTTTATTTACCAAAATTTCGTATCCTTCTAATGTCGGCGAGTAAAAATATGTACCAAGTAATTTTTTTGGAAGATACTGCTGGGGGGTAAAATGCCCATCAGAATCATGCGGGTAAACATAATCTTTTCCCTGGCCTGTAGCCTCACGGTCACGGTTGCCATCCTGCAGGTGCTTTGGTACTGAACCAGCACCTTCCTGCTCAATTAATTGCATCGCTTTGAAATAAGCACCGGCACTATTCGATTTAGGCGCGGTGGAAAGGTAAAGTACAGCTTCAACGATTGGATAGATGCCTTCGGGCAAGCCGATAAAGTCAAAAGCTTGGGCTGCGCTTGAAGCGACCACCAATCCCATAGGATCTGCGAGACCAATATCTTCACCTGCTAATATGATTAATCGGCGGATGATAAACCTAGGGTCTTCTCCAGCGTAAATCATTTTTGCCAGCCAATAGAGTGCGGCATCCGGATCAGAACCCCTGACAGATTTTATGAACGCTGAGATCGTATCATAATGGGCATCACCGTCTTTATCGTAAAGTACAGCTCTGCGCTGGATGGATTCCTGGGCTACATCAAGGGTAATGTGGATGATACCATTTTCATCAGGGGCTGTAGATTCCACGGCCAGCTCAAGAGCATTCAGGGCATTTCGTGCATCTCCGCCCGCCATATCCACCAGGTGATTGCGAGCATTTTCCTGCAAATCGATTTGTTTTTTGCCGTACCCTCTTTCAGGATCAGCGATCGCCCTTTCAATCAGGGTTCCAATTTCAATTTGGTTTAAATTTCTGAGTTGAAAAATTCTGGAACGGCTGACGAGTGCTTTGATTACTTCGAAAAATGGATTTTCAGTTGTTGCACCGATCAAAGTAACTGTTCCATTTTCAACAAACGGCAGCAGCGCATCCTGCTGGGCTTTATTCCAGCGATGAATTTCATCAATAAACAGCACGGTACGCTGTTTATAGAGCTTGTTTCTTTCCTGTGCGGCATCGATCACTTCGCGTAAATCAGATTTACCAGCCAGGATCGCGGATAATGTTTCAAAATGGCTTTTAGTCTGGTTTGCTATCACTTGCGCGAGTGTTGTTTTGCCTGTGCCGGGAGGACCGCATAAAATTATTGAAGAGAATAACCTATCTGTCTCGATGGCACGCCGAAGAAGCTTTCCGGGACCAATAATATGATCCTGACCAATGTATTCATCCAGAGAACGCGGCCTCATACGGGCGGCAAGAGGACTTTCGTTACGCATTCTTTCGTTCATGGCATGGTCAAAGAGGTCAGACATAATGATTATTATACTTCGTCAGGTATTTTTCCGATTATTTTTTGTCATAGCAAAAGTATCTCAATGAAAATTAATGATCAGGCAGCAGAAATGAAAGTGACACAAATCCTGCAAACTTGCATGCTTATCGAAAGTCACGTAAAATTTACTTAATGATCAATTTACTGTTAATTTTATTATCAAAGGATGAGCATGAATAACATTCAAGAATTTGGTATAAAAATATTTGAAAGTTTGGAAAAGGTAATAATTGGTAAGCACAGTTCACTTGAATTGGTCGTGATCGGGTTAATTTGCCAGGGTCATGTTTTGATAGAAGATGTACCCGGAGTGGGGAAAACTGTTATGGCGAAAACTTTGGCCAGATCTTTGGGTTGTGAATTCAGCAGGATCCAGTTTACGCCTGATATGCTGCCGTCTGATGTTACAGGCGTTTCGATTTACAATCAGGAGAATAAAAAATTTGAATTCAGGCCGGGTCCGATTTTTGGGCAGGTCGTTTTGGCTGATGAAATTAACCGGGCAACACCAAAAACTCAGGCTGCTTTATTGGAGGCAATGGATGAGCAGCAAGTGACGGTGGATGGTATTACGCACAAATTACCGCATCCATTTATCGTTCTTGCAACACAAAATCCTATTGAATATGAGGGTACATTTACCTTACCAGAAGCGCAATTAGATCGATTTTTTTTACGCGTAAGAATAGGATACCCTGCATTAAATGATGAAATTCAAGTTTTAGATGGTCAGCGGTTCAACCATCCTATCGATCAGATCAAACCAATATTTTCTTCAACTGATGTTCTGGCAATCGCGGACCAGGTAAAATCAGTTTATATAGCTCCAACGATTGTCAGATACATCGTCGAATTGACGCACAGAACGAGGATCAGCAGCGATGTGTATCTTGGTGCAAGCCCGCGCGGCTCGCTGGCTCTCTTCCGGGGTGGGCAGGCTCGCGCGGCCTTGTTTGGAC
>CAZBRI010000115.1:0-8168 GCA_964494055.1 uncultured Anaerolinea sp. | reverse complement strand
CCGGTATCTGCGCCTGATGGGGCCAGCACACCCCTGCATGCCGCCCGCGGCACACCCGTTTATTCTTTGAATAGAATCGCAGAACAACTCGGGCTAAAACAACTCTGGCTGAAAGACGAAAGCCGGAATCCTACAGCCTCCTTCAAAGACCGTGCGAGTGCAGTGGTTGTTACACGTGCCAGGGAGATCGGTGCAGAGATTGTGGTCACAGCCTCCACCGGTAACGCCGGCGCTGCCCTGGCTGGAATGTCCGCCGCGGTCGGTCAAAAGGCAATCATTTTTGCCCCGAAATCTGCTCCTCCAGCCAAAGTCGCCCAGCTGCTGGTCTTTGGCGCAAAAGTCATCCTGGTGGATGGTACATACGATGATGCCTTTGACCTGACTGTAAAGGCTTCGCAGGAATTTGGCTGGTACTGTAGGAACACCGGTTACAACCCGTTCACCGTGGAAGGGAAAAAATCGGCAGCCTTTGAAATCTGGGAATTTATGCAAAATCACATGGCATCCGGCATGAGGTCAAACACCAAAGGCAATACGGTACCGGTCGATGAACAGCAATTGGTCGTTTTTGTTTCAGTGGGCGATGGAAATATCATCTCCGGGATACATAAAGGGTTCAAAGACCTGGTAAATCTTGGCTGGATTTCACAATCACCGCGGATAATCGGTGTACAGGCTGAAGGTTCTGCAGCCATCTCACACGCATTCCATGCCAAAAGTGAAAATATTATTCCAGTTCAGGCAAATACAATTGCAGACAGCATCTCGGTGGATTTTCCAAGAGACGGCGTGAGGGCTGTCCGGGCGGCTGCTGAAACGGGCGGCACCTACATCAATGTACCAGATGCGGAAATATTAAAAGCAATAGCAGATCTCGGTCAGGCCGGGATTTTCGCCGAACCTGCCGGAGCAGCTGCCTTCGCAGGGTTAAAATCAGCCATAAATTCTGGTTTGGTAAACAGCGATTCACCTGTTCTGGTGATGAATACAGGGAGCGGTCTCAAAGATGTGCGCGCCGCCATGCAGGCTGTCCAGAGTGCACCGATTATCGAACCAACATTGCAGGCATTGAAAAATATCCTTTAATAAATTAATTGATTTAGATGAAGTTTTCTTGCCGGATGGTAATATTAACCACGCAAAAAAGTCTAATTTGTTTTGTTTCAGGTAAATAATTACCCCCGGATATTCTAAGGCGCTATAAATGACACCTTCAAATCCATGGATCGCCTCGATTCGCACAGTATTTCTCTTTGTAATGGCCGCTGTCATTGCATTGCTGTTATGGTATATCTGCGAAATATTTCAGCCGCTGTTGATCGCTGCATTGATCGCTTATGTCTTTAGCCCTTTAATCAAACTGGTTATTAAAATTACAAAATTCAACCGAAAAATTTCGGCGAATATTGTTTTTTTTGTGGTTTTGGCCGTACTTATTGCACTTGTCGTCACTGTTATTCCTGGGCTGATGAAGGAAACACAGGACATCATAAGCGATCTCAGTAAATCTCTCGATGCGTACCAGGTCCTGCTCAGCAAACCAACAATCATCTTCGGAATACCCGTTTACCTGGATGGCTTTATCACAACCATGCGGGAAACACTCAATGGCACGCTCATCCCCAAACCGGATCAGGCCCTGCAGTTCCTCAAAAGTACATCACGCTGGTTCTTATGGTTCCTCGTGATCATCGTCAGTACCTATCACTTAATGACCGAATGGGATTCTTTGAGAGAATGGTTGATTAATATTGCCCCGGATTCATTTCAACCTGATATCCGGCAGCTTTACAATGAGATCAGGAGTATTTGGCTCGGATACCTGGCCGGACAATTGCGGTTGATGCTTATTTTAGCGATTGTTTATGCAGCAGCCTGGTCGGCAATCGGGCTCCCGGGTGCAATCCTGATCGGTATCCTGGCAGGTTTTCTCAACCTTATACCCGAAGTGGGTCCCGGATTAACCGCTGTACTGGCAATTTTAGTTGCCTGGCTGGAAGGTTCCAACTTCCTGCCCATTTCCAATGGCTTGTTTGCGCTGCTTACCGGCGGGATTTACCTCGTGCTAAATAATATAAAAACTATTTACCTTCAGCCGCGTATCCTTGGAAAAAGCGTAAAACTGCACGAAGGGGTTGTATTTGTTGCCATCATAGCAGCCATCATGCTTCAGGGCTTTCTTGGGGTGTTGATCGTCGTACCTGTTCTTGCCTCCCTTCTAATCATCGGCCGGTATATATACCGGAAATTATTGGGAAAAATATCATTTTCAGAATAATCCTGTCAAAGCTGCGTCACCGTAACATTAACTTAATCGAGTACAATCTCAACGAACTGGTTTTTATTATTTTTATTTCAGATTTACTAAGCAAGGTTAGTAACCATTATGCCCATCACCTACTCGATCATTGCCCCGATTTTCAATGAATATGAAAATTTACCCGTACTCTATCGCCGGGTAAAAGAAGTGATGGATTCAACCAAAGAATCCTGGGAGTTGATCCTGGTTGATGATGGTTCAACGGACAGGTCGACTGAACGTATTATGGAGCTGGCTCAAAACGACCCCGTCATCCGGCCGATCATTTTCGCCCGCAATTTTGGCCACCAAATAGCCGTCACTGCAGGCCTGGATTATTCGCGCGGTGAGGCTGTGGTCATCATTGATGCTGATCTTCAAGATCCCCCGGAAGTGATCCTCGAACTGGCAAGTAAATGGAAAGAGGGTTATGAAGTGGTCTACGCAGTACGAGCTGAAAGACAGGGTGAAAGCTGGTTTAAATTGTTTACGGCATCCCTGTTTTACAGGCTGATCTACCGCATCACCGATGTCAAAATACCGCTCGATACAGGTGATTTCCGGCTGATCGACCGAAAAGTGGTAAATGTGATGAATAATATGCGCGAAAAACATCGCTTTTTGCGCGGAATGGGTGCCTGGGTAGGGTTTAAACAGATCGGCGTGAACTATAAGAGGGAAGCCAGGTTTGCTGGTGAAACAAAATATCCCTTAAAGAAAATGTTAAAGCTCGCCATCACTGCCATTACCGGTTTTTCTTATTTCCCCTTACAGGTTGCCACCTATTTCGGCTTTATTTCCGCCGGCGTAGCAATTCTGGCGATCCCAGCTGTTATCATAGCCCGGTTAACCGGTTCACAGGCTTTCTTTGGTCAGGCAACCACACTTATCGCTGTCCTTTTCTTTGGCGGAGTTCAATTAATTTCACTTGGTGTGTTAGGGGAATATATCGGGCGAATTTACGATGAAGCCAAAGGCCGCCCGCTTTATATAGTGAGAGAAGCACCAAACAAAGATTAGTTCACAGTCATTACAGCGGCTTTGCTCTATTCAACCATCAATAAAAAATAATTAATTCCATACTTTTCCTGAGTTCTCCTAATCAGGTTTAAAGCCTCACAATCCAAACTGGAAATTTCCCGGCTGTTGTTCACTTTCTTTAAGCCTGAACGGTTTGGAAAATAAACTACCTATTCCGGGAATCCCTTAAATTTATTTAATTTCCATATTTCCATTCTCTTTTTACTCAGCGGGGATGCCGTCAATGTCAAACCAAAAGTGATGTTGACACCGGTAATAAAAAAGAAAACAGCCTCTTCAACAGGTAGAATACCGCCAATTAACACTCCCGTTGTTTTAGAAAGTGAAATCGACCAATTTGAAGATGCGATCACGGTTGAATCAACAACCACAGGTAGGCAGCCACCGGCAAAATTGACAGGACCATCTACTTTCGATAAAGCCAAAATATATCAGCACCAAATAAAAATTGGGAAAATAACACAGGGGTCGCCCAAAATAAAATCAACGACAGGTAATTAAGCCCTGAATCCCCCAAAAATAGTACCAGCCCGGATATTACCCAGGCAGCCAGCAAAACCAGGCATGAAGGTTTTCTGATCCATTGAATCTCTCGCGGGCTTACTGCCTCAGTCCGCCTGAGTAAAATCATCAACCATATTCAGCAGAAGACAGTCTCAAGTATAAAAAAGAAATATTCTTCGATCGGAACTCAGCCCAATACAATTCCACTGACTTGATCTGGCGCATAACGACAGACACTGGTCGATACCATAATCCATTATCCTTCAATTTGGGCTGACATTTTCCCGCCGGTTAACCACCATCATGACGGCTGGCCGGGGCTCCAATGCCGCTCCCATATACGGGAAAATTCTATTCGGATTTTGTGCATCAAATTGGAAAGTTTTGATCAGGTTTGTAATTTCAATTCGGGCTTCTACCTGTCCAAAAGCTGCGCCAATAAAAGCCAGTGGACCGCCGTCAAATGGGATGTATGAAAAAGCTGTTTGCTTTTTCCCGGCTGTAAATCGATCAGGACAAAATTCACCAGGTTTTTCCCAGCATTGCGGAACGTGAAGTGTCAGGAAAATGGAATAAAATGGCATCTCACCGGGAGCGATCGATTCACCATCGATCAACATTTTTTCATTCACCATCCGGTTTCCAATATTTATTGGCGGGTAAAGGCGCAGGGTTTCCTTGAAAACTTCGTCTAAATATTTCAGAATATATTGACCTATTGACTTATCCAATTCTTCAAAGAGTTTTGAGTACACTTCCGGGTTTTGTCCCAGCAGTGTGAATATCCAGGCCAATAACTCTGTACCGGTATCATGTCCAGCGATTAACATTGCCCGCATCTGTTCCTTGATTTGTTTATTGGTCAATCCTTCATCGAGTAAATTTGCCAGCAAATCCTGTTTTTTTGAACCAGCCCTTCGGGTGCGGATAATCTCGAATAGATAATCGTCCAGGATTGTAAAATATTTTTGATACCCGGGCCGCGGAATTCTGCGCCAGAGGATCCAAGGACCAGGCGAAATGTATTCAATCGATTTTAAGATCGGTTTCCATATTTGTTGGATATCTCTCCAGGCATCCTCACTGCACAATGTTTCCATAATGATCAACAGCGTGATTTTCCGGCATTCCACCAGCATTTCAACCTCCTGACCATTCTGCCATTCCTCAGTGAAAATTTTTACTTTCTCATACATCAAATCAAAATAGGACGGCAATACATCAAGGATCAAGGATGGCTGCATCAATTCCCTGTACCGGTCCTGTTCATTGCCATCCATCACCAGGAGGCCTTGATCCAGAAGATCTGTTACCGGGTCAGGGCTGCGCCAAAGCAGCTTGTGCCTATCGGTAACCAGAACCTGCCGGGCTGCTTCTGCTCCAGCCGCCACAAAAGGATGAAAAAATGGCAGGGGTATCTGAAAGATCCTTCCAACGTGCGTGAACATGACCTGGGATGGGCAAAGAAGGTTCTCTGCTGGAGAAGGCTCCTCAGAACCAGCCTGCCTAACTGCGATTGCGTGACGCTCAAACCATCTCCCAGGCTGAATAAAATACGATGATTATTGACTTCTGCGTTTTGTTAAATAGATGCATAAATCATCATCAACAATCACCTGCTGCCGGAAAGAAACAGGCTCGCCTTTTGACATGATACCTCTGCCATCCGGTATATAACCTCTTTTTACATACATCCGCTGTGCAGAACCATAATCTGCTGTCATTCCAACACCGATTCCAATCGGGATTCCGGGCTTTCTTTCACTGATCATCACTTCAGCCCTCTCCATCAATTGTGAACCAATCCCCAATCTTCGATATTTCGGCAATACATTTAGGTCACAAATTTCAGGGATTCCATTGGCAGAAAAATATGGATAATGTGATTCCCAATTAATTGTGACATATCCGCAAAAGAATTGATCAATCCAGGCAACAAAAACATCTCTCCTGCCTTTTTTCTGTTCCAGGAAATACTGCTCGTATTGTTCTTTTGGTTTGTGCCAGCCAAGTTCAAAAAAGGCTTTCGTAATGATTGGAATATCTTCCTGCTTAAAGGCCGTAATGGATAATTCATTCATGGAAATTTTTCAACTCAGCTGTATTTACTCTTTCGGCAAAACTGCAAGGTCTTCTCAGTGAACTGCTTTAATTTTCCCTTCTTTTCGATAATTTGTAAACTTCCAATGCCCTGATCTTTGCCAGTCCATGGTCAACAATTGGTTTTCCAGGATACCCCGGAATTACTATCCCGCTCTCCCAAGGAGTATGTATCATTTCATTTGGTAAATGAGCCAGTTCAGGGATCCATTTTCGAATGTAATTTCCATCAGGATCGAACTTTTTACTTTGAAGAACCGGATTAAATATCCTGAAATAAGGTGCCGCATCTGTTCCTGTGCCGGCTGCCCATTGCCAGCCGCCATTGTTGGATGCAGGATCCCCATCGACCAGGTTTTCCATAAACCATTTCTCTCCCCATTGCCAATTGATCAAAAGGTCTTTGACAAGAAAAGAAGCTGTGATCATTCTTGCGCGATTATGCATCCAGCCCGTCGCAGAAAGCTGCCGCATACCCGCATCTACAATCGGGATGCCGGTCATTCCTGCCTTCCAGGCCTCAAATTCTCCATTTGAATCACGCCATTGAATATTTTCAAAAGCCGGATTAAATGATTTTTTTAATACCCCGGGAAAATGATAAAGGATGGCCTGGTAAAATTCGCGCCAGATCAATTCATTCAGCCAGGCTTCTGCAGATCTGGCAGATAATTCATCGGGAGCATTTCGAATCGCGCGCATGGATTCGTAAACAAGCAGCCGTGTTGAGATCATTCCAAACCGGATATATGGAGACAGGCTGGACGTACCGGCTGCATCCATCCGGTTTCTGCTATCGCTGTATGAATAGATTTTTGATTTTAAAAATAAGTCCAGCCTTCTTATTGCTTCGGCCTCACCAGCAGGGAATATTGGATCATCAGATAAGGGAACCTGGTAAACCGATGACAGAACGTTTTCGTTGATCATTCCTCCTGTCAAACCTGGCAGCGGGGCCAGGTAATCAGGAGCAGGGATCGGCTCAAGATCCTGCGGCAGATTCATTTTCCAATTTTTCGAAAAAGGGGTAAATACCGTGTAAGGAGTCCCATCCTGTTTATGAATTAATAATGGATGGATCACTGTTTGACCGTGGATCAATTCCAATGGAACGATACCGGATACTTTTATATCTCTTTTCCGGGCATAGCTGGAATAATCCTCCTCTGCAAAAACCCGTACTCCCCTGTTGCCTTGCTGAATATGACTAAAAATCAAATCAGGCATACCATTACAAATGATCAGGCCGCTGCCGATATTTTTTAATTGCGTATTTAATTCTTTGAGACCGGCAAAAAGGAAATTCCTGCGCTTGATGGAAGATCTTTCCAATAAGTAAGGATCCAGGATATAGAGCGGCAGCACATCCCCATACTTAATCGCAGCCTGAAGAGCCGGGTTATCAAAAAGTCGAAGATCTCGGCGAACCCACCAGATAGAAATCATGCGTTTTCCAATATTCTCAGAAATATAAAATGATTACTGCCTTGAAAAATTGATGTTCAAGGCAGTGAATCAATCAACCCAAAGGAAAATCGTTAATCACCTGGCTGATGCACCTGTGATTTTTCATTTTTGAATGTCAACACCAGCGGATGGTTATATAAGGTTATAAAGACATAAATAAACACACCCAGCATGATGATTGAACCAAACACCCCGGGTGCCCATGTCCCGACCTGCTGCAGTAAATAACCACCGATGGTTGGCGCAATGATACGTGTTGAGCTTTCAATCGCGGCAGAAAGCCCCAGAATACCGCCAACTTCATGCGGTGCAACCGACTTTGTCAGGGTGGACGAAAGTAAAGTGTTGAGCATTCCGCCAGCCAGCGCATTTGGTGCCATGATCAGCAAAAGAATGGGCAGAGTAGGTGCCAATCCCCAGCCCAGCAGGGTTAATGCGATAACACCAACACAGATCACGATCAATTTATCTTCCCGCACCCTGCCGGAAATACGCCCAACAAGAAAACCCTGTGTTATCACGGAAAGTACACCGACATAGGTCAGCACAAAGCCTGTATCCCGGGCTGTCAAATTAAATTTTTGTAATGCATAGAGCGAGAAAATGGTTTGCAGGATGGCAAAACTTACTCCGAAGAAAAACCTGGTAATCAATAAAGAACCGCTGAAAGGTCGTTTTAACGCAGTTAACAACGCAGATAAGGAAACAGACGGTTTGGCTGCTGCAATCTGCCGTGCTTCTCTCACCTCCGCCGTCA
>CAZBRI010000114.1:0-8212 GCA_964494055.1 uncultured Anaerolinea sp. | reverse complement strand
CGTGTGCTCTTCCGATCTAGAAAAAAATATAGTACGCCAGTGACTATCAAGGTTATCAATGCGGCGACTAAGCGCGTGTTTTGCAGCCTTAAAAATCCAATTTCTACAGAACCCAATGAGTAGCCTGAATCCCTCGGAGAGGTGCTGAAGGCGGCCGTTCCCAGACCGATGATGACCATGTTGATAGAAAATGTTGCCAGCAGTGTTGAAAGATGCGGTGCGCTGACCATATTGCCAATCGTCAGGTAATAAATCACAATTCCCAGCAGCAGACCAATGACCGCAACATAAAATAAGGCAATATAAGGATTGACACCCCATACGCTAAATATCAGGTAGACACCGAACATTCCCAGTGCAATAATCGCACCGTGGGCGAGGTTTATCACCCGCATGACGCCCCAAATCAGGTTTAGCCCCATGGCTGTTATTCCATAAACCACACCAATCAGCAAACCATCAATCAGCGAAGTACTCAGGCTGCCAAAATCCATTGAATGCTCCTTTTCCGTGCAGAATCCTGGATAATTAATTTCGCAGCAATTCTTGAGAAGCCTATAGATAAACAAACCTGCAGGCGCCTAGTCTGCGCGCCTGCAGGTATTGAGAAAAATCAATTACCGGGCGGGATAGGTCAGTCCGGCAGTTTTTCCGGCAAGCGGCCAGATTACCTGTTTAACTGGTGCCCCGGAAGTGTTTTTTTGCCATTGGATAAAGATCATCTCATGACCAGTCTGCAAACCGTGAGCTTCTGCACTCGTATCGAATTTGATCGGACCGAAGAAGGTTGTCATATTTGTAGCATCCAGGGCAGTTTTTACTGCCTCTGTATCGAGTGATCCAGCGGTTTCGATTGCTTTTTGAAGGATGAGGCCGGCTGCATATCCACCAGCTGCATGGTAAGAAGGATCCTCGTTGAAAGCGGCTTTATATGCTGCGATAAAGTCAGCACCGGTTGGGCCGAAATCAACGGTAAAAGCTGCTTGAGGCTCCCATTGGCTGGGGCCGACAATACCAATTGCGGCATCACCGATTTCAGCGAATTTGGGTTCCGGAGGTGCTACTAGTAATGCAATGAACTTGGCTTTGATACCTTTTTCAAACATCGCTTTGGCAAATTGCTGTCCATCAGCAAAGTGGCCGCCGCCCATCACCGCGTCCACATCTGCAGGAATTTTATTGATGATTGGAGCAAAATCTGTTGTTCCAGTATCATAGCCTTCATAGACCGATATCTCGTAACCCTTGCTTTCAGCATAGATTTTGAGCTTATCGGCTACATCACTTGAGAATTTGTCATTTTCGTGAATGATAGCCAGCTTTTTGGCATTGGCATCAGCATTCGCCAGGGCATCAAGCGCACCGGTCAGGTAGCGGCTGGCAGGAGTGTAAGCCTGGTAGACCAGGGTGTAACCTTTTTTATAGGTACCGTCTGATGCAGCACCTGTTGTGATCATAACCTTGCCATACTGCTCGGCGATAACCGCTGAGGCATCAGCCAGCCCGGATGAGTACGGACTTAGCAGGAAATCGGCTTTGTCTTCAGTCACAAGTTTGGTATAAAGTTCCTGAACCCGATCGGTCTTGGATTCATCATCATAAAATTTTGATTGAAATTTGACTATACTGCCATCCGCCAGTTTAATTCCGCCGGCAGCGTCAACCTGGTCCATCCACAATTTGAATCCATTGTTCTGACGGGTTGATTCAACATTCAATTTTCCTGTAAGGGAGGCTGTAAACCCTATAACTGCGGTTTTTTCCACCGCGGCTGGTGCTGCTGTGGCCTTTACCGGTTCATTTGCTGCAGGTGCAGCAGCTGCTTCCGGTGCTTCAGTGGCAGCCGGTGCACCGCAAGCTGTCAATATTAAGCTGGCAGTCAGCAAAAAGGAAAATAAGGCAAATACGTTCTGTTTCATATTCTTCTCCTAATTTGAATTTGAATCTCAAGGCCAGGCTGCTCCACTAATAGTCATCGGAAAGTCTGCTCTGGACAATATTATACATACTGTGAGCAAAAAATAAAAAATAATTTCTTAAGAATATGAATAATTGGTCAATATCAAATTTACCCCAGATCTATATTTTATTTTAATTTTCAAGATTAAATTTGAATATCAAAATCAGTTGAATAGTTCATATCATTGCCATCCAATAGTCATTTATCGGCTGGCAAAATGGTGTTTATACGCCCGCTTTGGACCACTTCAAAGGGTATCAGATATATCCAGAATTAATTTATTTTCCAGCTGACACAATATTCCATTAAAGTATCGATCAGGTTGAGCTGCGGATCATCCAGCACCCAGCTTCCAGGTAATTTCATCTCATTGGCTGTTAATTCAAAATGGCACATCGCAATCCCCATATCTATCTTTTGCATATCAGCCACACCCAGGAAACGAGTCAATGAGTTTTCACGGTAACCTTTTGTTCGCTGTAAGAAAAAATGAAATAGTTGTTCTTTCCTTAATATTCTCCACGGTTGTTTATTTGAGGCTGATGGACTAATACGGACCATTTCAAGAGGTAGTGCCCATTTTCCAGCCTCATCTTTACCCAGACTTCGTGAGAAATTTTCGTTAAAAAATAAATTTTGCCAATCCAATCTTTTATCTGCACCCACCTGGCGCCGGATCAATCCATTCCGGGCTTGCTGCTGATCTATAATTTCTCCGATTGCGGTGACGGCTGGTATATTCTCCCCATTTTCACAATTTATTTTCCTGGCAAAACTGCTCCGTGTAAAACTACCTCCAAGCCAGCAGGTTCCAATATCAATGGATGTTGCGAATAGAATTATTTTTTCCATCAGGTAGCCGTAATCTTCAAGACAATTTTTATCATTATCAATAGTTCCAATGATGAATCCTGTTGGATCTTTTATAAACCCATAAGTCCCAAGTTCTTTCAATGAATGACTGTCTTCTGTGCTTGCCGCTGCAAGATAAAAAGCTGGCTTGCTGCCAAAAGGCCCGGGTGATACTGAATTAATAAAATCATTCAGGGCTGATCGTTTTTCAATTGAAATCGGTTCAGGTTGGAATGTTCGACATGAAAAGCGTTTTGAAATTACTTCGACTACATCTGCTATTGGTTGATTGCTCACTATAATTATTTCCTTTAAATTCACAGCTATAGTATTTAGTTATTATGTTTAACGGGCTTAATCGCCTGTACAGCTAACTAATCTCGTGAACCATCCAGACATTTGGTTCAATATATATTCCCAGGTTATTTTCGATATCTATCTGCACTGGTACTAATGCACCTGGAATGACATAATCAGAACTTTCCGGGAATTTGAGCCCGCTCCATTTTTCCCATTCCGATATAGACCCTGTTATTTGCATAGCCCGGTGACACGGTTTAATAATTTTCGCACCCATCCTGGCATGAACGCGAAGCCAGCCATCAAATGGAAGATTTTCATCATTTATCCAATTAATATAATGGTCAATTGAAATTATGGGATATAAACTTTTTTGGCTGGGCCTGACTGGTGCGATAAGCTGGTGAAGATCTGCAGTTATTGCTGTTTTCCGCATTTCTTTGACCATTTCCCGGCTGATGGATTTATGCCGGTAATTTGGATGGATTGCAACCTGTATCGCGCACAGCATATTTGGCTTTTTTCCTTCTTTATGATCAGAAACAGATTTTTGAAATGCCCAATCCCAGCCTTCTTCCGGCAGGTCTTCCAGATTACCAGCCCAATGAATCGGGACACTGTTGGCCATGGCAGCAGCAGTATTTTTTTTCGTGTCGATGATGGCAAATTGGAATTTCGGAAAATCAGTGAAAAGATAATTCCAATATTGCGCGGAAATTGGATCATGCAGCATGAATTCAGGCCAGGCTGCGGATGCTAATCCATTCAATCTTTCTTCATAATCAACTGTATCTATTGGATTGATAAATTGGAAATGATTCACATTCATTCAATAATGACCAGCCTAACTTATTCATTAGAAATTTGCAATAAGTATTACTACAGGAAAACTCAGGCAGAGGGGGCGATATACATGACTACAGCAATAAAATGAGACAATGCACCTAAAATTACGAATATGTGCCAAACCTCATGAAATCCAAATTTGCCGGGGGAAAAGTTGAAAATTTTAGTAATGTAGATCACTGCCCCTAAGGTATAAATAATCCCGCCTGCGGCAATCCAAAACAATGCTCCTGCTGGCAGTACTGACATCATTTGCCTTATCGAAAAAATGGACAGCCATCCCATTACAAGGTACACACCGGCAGTTGTCCAGCGCGGCGCTTTAATGATAAATAACTTGATGACAATTCCGATCAAGGCAAATGACCAGATGATTGCCAGGAAACCCCATTTCCAGAATCCTGAAAACATATTGAAAAAAATGGGAGTATATGATCCGGCAATAAAAATATAGATTGCGGAATGGTCAAGTTTTCTCAACAACTCTAATTTCATTGGAGTTGTTTGGATGAGATGATATGCCGCACTTGCAGAAAATAATGCAATCAGGCTGAAGCCGTAAATGGTCAGGGAGATTTGTTTATATAGCTGCATTCGGCTAAGGTACAGTAAAAAGACAGTTCCGCTGAAGGCAGCGGTGGCAGTAAAAAAATGGGTCAAACCATTCACTGGTTCTCGTAATTTTGATAACATAATTTACCTGTAATTGAAAATAGATTACTTTGTGAAAATCTCACTCGCATCATCTAGTGATTGGATTTGCTCTGCGTTCAACCGCCAGCCGATAGCCCCGGCATTCATCTCCGCCTGGGCTGTGTTTTTAGCGCCTGGAATGGGCAGGCTGCCCTTGCAGATGCACCAATTCAGCGCAACCTGAGCAGCAGATTTTCCTCCAAGGTCCTGCCCGATACTTTTTAATAGCTTGATGAGCGGTTGAATTTCTTTTAACATGCTGCTATATTTAACGGATCTAACACCAGGTGGCGGGTTTTCAGGGTTGTACTTTCCAGTTAATAGCCCCATGGCTAGCGGCGAATATGCAATTAATTTTATATCCAATTCCTGGCACCTGGTTAACAGACCGTCTTTTTCGACGGAACGATTGAGAAGGTTATACTCTACCTGGTTGGATGTCAATGGAATGCCGTATTTTGATAAAACTGTATAAGCTCGCTGCATCTGGTGCTTATTATAATTTGAAACCCCAACTGCCCTGGCTAAACCTTGCTCGATCACCATTGCAAGGCCTTCAGCATATGTTTCGATTGGAATGATCGGGCTTGGCCAATGGATCTGGTATAAATCAACTTGTTTAATATCAAGCCGCTCGAGGCTGTTTTTTAAGGCATTCACGACCGAACTTTTTGTAAACCGCCATGGTAAAGGGAAAAATTTTGTTGCAACGACAATACCGGTTGAATTTTTTAGAAATTTACCTAGCAATCTTTCTGACCTTCCGTTTCCATAAACTTCAGCTGTATCAACGAAGGTGATTCCATTATTAATCGAAATCGTGAACCCCGCTTCGATGTCATCATCAGAATAATTTTTTCCATAATTCCAAACTGTCCGGTCTCCCCAGGACCATGCGCCGAGTCCCAACTCGATATCGTGCAATAAATTTTGAGAACCAGAAATATCAGATTTCATGGTTTAATACTCCATGCAAAACATGTGATTATGATAAATTAATTTATATGTGAAAATTAATTCTATCATACAGTAAATGATGAATATCACAAATAACAATTTATTCAATTAAATAATTGATTTCAAGGAGAGTTTATGAGTGAAGGAATGCGTGTAGCGATGGAGATTGGTTTTAATATCCTTTACTTGATAGTTGTCTGGACCATGAATGTGATCATGTCCAGGCAGCTGCCCTCAGTACCGGAAAAAAATAAGGTCGATGCTGATTTATTCAGATGGGCTTTTATATTATTAGCACTCGGCGATACCGGGCATGTCGGATTCCGGGTAATTGCTTACATGATGGGCGGCCTGGAACAAAACAATTTCCTTGTCGGGATTGGTGCTTTAGCAACTGCAGTAACGGTCACTTTTTTTTATGCTGTCCTCTTATTTATTTGGAAAAATCATTTCAAAAAAACTTTTTCCTGGTTTGAATATTTCCTTTTCGGCAGCGCGGTTATCCGGTTGTTGGTGATGGCATTTCCGCAAAATGATTGGGGAAGCACTGTTCCGCCGGTTGTTTGGGGACCGTTCAGAAATTTATTTCTGGTAATCCAGGGGTTGGGGATCGTATATCTCTACCTACGTGATTCCATCATTGTAAAAGACCGCCTTTTCAGATGGATGGCTTATTGTATTTTCTTCTCATTTCTATTTTATGCGCCGGTCATACTTTTTGCCCGTGAGTATCCATTACTGGGAATGTTGATGATTCCAAAAACAGTCATGTATGTTTTAGTTCAGTTTCTGGCCTATTTTGGATTATGGAAACAAAAAAAAATATAAGTATTAGAAATTTAATTGACACCTAAGTTTATATTTATTTATTTAGGCTTCGATATTCCCATTATTGAGATAAATAAAAAAATACGGGTAAAATTATTGTTACAATTTATTTGGAAAGCGTTGAACTCCAGCTGTCTCACTAAACAGTGAGCGGCTGGCGCTCCCCGAATTCCAGGGAGGTCCCCTTTATGTATCAAGAACCCATGACTCAGCGCGCAGGGACAGAAAATCCTGCGAAGCTATGCCAGCGTCTCAAACTTCCATTTGATGATGATTTGCGTTTACTGACCAGGGCGTTGACACACAGATCTTACGTGAATGAACATCAGGATGTCGTTTCAGACAATGAAAGGTTGGAATTTTTGGGAGATGCAGTTTTGGATTTCCTGGTTGGTTCCTGGGTCTATAATCATTACCCGGAAATGGCTGAAGGTGAATTAACACGGATGCGCTCTGCTCTTGTTAGAACAGAAACACTTGCGGAGTTCAGCCGGCAATTGAGTCTCGGGAATGCTATGCGTCTTGGCCGCGGTGAATTGCAGGGCGGCGGTCGAGACCGTGATTTGTTATTGTGCGCTACATTTGAAGCTTTAGTCGGTGCCTTATATCAACGGAAGGGTTTGGATGCAGCCAGGGATTTTGTAATGCCCTTGTTAGAACCTATGGCAGAAATCATCCTGACACAAATGCAGACTATCGACCCAAAATCACGGCTGCAGGAATTTACCCAATCAAAAGGCTGGGGAATTCCAAAGTATGTTACGGTACAGGCTGAAGGGCCTGAGCATGCCAAAATCTTTGAAATTGATGTTTATGTAAAAAATAAAATGATCGGAAAAGGAACCGGACCTTCAAAGCATAATGCCCAGCTGGCTGCTGCCCAGCAAGCATTGGAAAATATTGGTCTTTTAGAATCAGAAATAGCGAATTCAGTAGAATAATTTCTTTATTCCTTTAGAATCTCAAGGAATAAAATTGACTAATCAAATTTAGAGAGAAAATTTATTTATGCCATTACGTCTGAAATCTTTAGAACTTCACGGATATAAAACATTCGCTGCCCGAACGGTATTTGAATTTGCAGATGGAATTACTGCAATAGTTGGACCAAATGGTTCCGGGAAGTCCAATTTTGCAGATTCGCTCCGGTGGGTGCTCGGTGAGCAATCATACAACCTGCTCCGGGCCAAAAAAACCGAAGATATGATCTTTTCCGGCTCTGAACAGCGGCCGAGATCTGGCATGGCATCTGTCACGATTACCTTTGATAACACTTCAGGCTGGCTGCCAGTCGATTTTTCTGAAGTTGCAGTAACAAGGCGTGCTTTTAGAGATGGTCATAATGAATACTTATTAAATGGTCAGAATGTCAGATTAAAGGATATCAACGAGCTTTTGGCTCAATCCGGGCTGGCTGAAAGAACTTACACAATTTTAGGCCAGGGTATGGTGGATGCCTCCCTTGCTTTGAAAGCGGATGAACGAAGAAGATTGTTTGAAGAGGCAGCCGGGATCGGTCTTTACCGTTCGCGAAGGGAAGAATCACTGCGCAGGCTGGAAACAACCCAGAGAAACCTGGAACGTGTTTTAGATATTCTCGCTGAATTGGAACCTCGTTTGAGGGGATTGGAAAGGCAATCAAAACGTGCCCAGGAATACCTTCAACTTCAGGCTGATTTAAAACTCGTTTTACGCGAATGGTATGGTTATCACTGGCACAGGTCACAGAAAGAACTGGCAGAGATACAAAATGAAGCCCGGCAGCAGGAGAATAAA
>CAZBRI010000113.1:0-8311 GCA_964494055.1 uncultured Anaerolinea sp. | reverse complement strand
ATGCACGAGCACGCGGTTTTAACCCTGATAAACCAGCCTGGCGGGAGCGGTACGTATCCCAGGGTATGACACATATTCTTGGCGAGTAAGATGTATGCCGCTGAAGGCTATTGGAATTGATATTGGCGGTACGCATACCAAGCTGGCGGTCGTCTTTGATGACGGAGAAATCCTGGAAATTGATAGTATCTCAACCGCTGCAACCAGTGATCCAGCTCTGTATCTCGAACAGCTGTTAGATTGGGTGACTCGTGCAGCCGGCAAAAATAAAATTGCCGGGATAGGTCTTTCCGCACCGGGTTTTCTGGCCGACGATCACCGCTCCATCCGCTATAACCCGAATACACCAGCGCTGGTTGGTATTGATTTCTTCAACCTTTTTGAGCGCTTTGGACTGCCGGTTTTCCTGGAAGAAGATTTGAATGTTCCAGCTGTGGCTGAATACCATTTTGGTGAATTCCGCGGCTCCCGCCGGTTATTGACGGCATCGATTGGGACCGGCTTTGGGGCGGGTTTCGTGATGGACGGCAAGGTGCTGGCTTTTTCCGGCGGTACGGTGGGGGATACCGGTCACATTATCCTGGAACCAGGCGGTCCTGCCTGTACGGCAGGCTGCCTGGGTTGTGCTGAAGCATTGATCGCTATTCCCGGTATCGAGCGGCTGGCTGCAATGCATAAACCAGGCCAAACACCACCTGTGAAAGCCAGGGAAGTGATTAATGCTGTGAAAGCGGGTGAAGGCTGGGCTCTTGAAATCATAGACCAGGTCGGTACATGGCTGGGACAGTGGCTGGCTTCGGTTTCCCCAATATTCTTACCTACCCACATCCTGTTGTGCGGCGGGGTGGCAGAATGCGGTGAACCATTGCGAAAAAGCGCAGACATTCGATATAAACAGCTCACCGGTCCGGAATATTCCAATAGCATTGTAGCTGTAAGCCATTTTGGAGGCCGGGCTGGCGTGATCGGCGCGGCTGCCCCGTTCCTCGTTCAGACAAGACCTGGAGAAGATCAATGATTGAGTGGTTGGAAAATTTCAAATCGACATTTGAACCGGGTACCTGGTCTTTAAATTCTGAGGATTTACTGCGATACAGCCAGGATGCATGGCCGGTAGTCATAAAACAACGACAGGATGGGAAGACTGCTTATTTGCCGCAGCTGGTTTTCAGCCCATATTTTGAACAACAGGCGGCGGATCTGTTGAAGTGGGCAAATACACATAAGGTTCCGGTTACCCCCTGGGGAGCCGGCTCCGGTGTCGTTGGCTCAGCACTGCCCACACAGGGCGGTATCCTGCTCGATCTATCCAGGCTGGATAAAGTTCTGGTACTGGATGAAACCAATTTGATGGTAAAAGTCCAGGCCGGGATGATGGGGCACAGGCTTGAAGAGCTGCTCAATTCACGCGGTTTTACATTGAACCATTCTCCGCAGTCACTGGACCGTTCCACGGTTGGCGGCTGGATCGCGACACGGGCCTGCGGTCAATTCTCATCACGCTGGGGCGGGATTGAAGATCTGGCCCTGTCCATCAGCGGCGCGCTGGCAAACGGGGAAATGTTCGCTGCCAACCTGGCACCACGCTCCGCGATGGGACCGTCTGTCATGGACCTATTCATTGGATCGGAAGGGACGCTGGCTGTTATTCTCACAGTTACCCTAAAAATATTTCCAAAAGCCGAAAAACGGCTGCTTGAAACGTTCAATTTTCCTGGAGTGGAAAGCGGTCTGGCAGGTATGCGGCTGCTGATGCGCTCCGGTTTACGGCCATTCCTGCTCCGATTTTATGACCAGGATGAATCTCAGTTTGTGGCACGCTGGAGCGGGGTGACACCTGCCCCGGGTTCCAATTTGTTCATCCTGGGCTGCGAAGGTTCGCCCGGAATGGCAGATGCCGAATACAATGAGGCGCTGAAAATCCTGCAGGGAGCCGGCGGCGAAAGACTCGGCTCGCAGATCGCCCAGGGCTGGATGGACAACCGCTTTGATTTTTCCGGGGTGGAGAAGCGCCTGGCAGCACCGGGCGGTGTGGCGGAGACGATAGAGATTGCTGGTTTCTGGTCCGAAATACAGGAAACCTACACCGCACTCAAAAAAAATCTTTCACCCCTGGCTGAGCATGTGCTGGGTCATTTTTCCCACACTTACCCGCAGGGAGTATCGCTTTATATGATTCTGCTGGGAGAAGCAGCCGATGCGCACGCAGCCGAACTGCAGCTTGGTAAAATTTGGGAAACCGCCATGCGCACCAGCCTGGAACATGGCGCAGCAATCTCCCATCATCATGGTATTGGTCTGGCCCGGCAGGATTACCTGCGCGAGGGGCTGGGTACCAGCTTCGGGGTCCTTGAACGGATTAAGGACGCACTGGATCCGGAAGGTATTTTAAATCCCGGAAAATTATCTTTCAGGAGGTAAATATGGATGCCCGAACAGGAAAGAAAATCCGCCTTGGCCGTCTGTTTGATCAAAACAGTCATAAGACTTTGATCGTTGCATATTCTCACGGTGTCATCATGGGGCCGAGAACCGGCATGCAGAGCCTGGCTGAAATGAAGAAAATAAGCCAGGAGCTGGAGAAGGCGAATGGTATGATGATAGCACCCGGAATTGTGACAGCCCTGGAAGATAGCTTTGTTGGGCGGCAGCGCCCGAGTTTGATGATTCACCTTGATTACCAGAGCTTCAGCCGGGATGTGATGCCTTATTCCGAAGGCGCGACCGTGGAATTGGCTCAAATTGAAGAGGTGGCAGCTGCGGGTGCAGAAGGGGTTATGACCTATCTTTATATGGGTTATGAGGACCCCGAGCGGGAGAAAATGGAGATCGCAAGGAATGCCAGGCTGGCACGTGCTTGTGAGCGCAGCGGCATCCTCCTGATGATCGAGCCGCGAAGTGCCCGTGAAGCCCGCATTCCTGCTGACAAAACAGATCCAAAAATATTGGGGCTTTATACCCGCATCAGCGCAGAGATTGGGGCCGACCTGGTGAAGTGTATTCACCCTGGCACCGAAGAAGGACTGGCAGCTGTTATCGCCGGCTGTACGGCCCCGGTGCTGGTGGCAGGCGGTTCGCGCGCTGAAAAGCCAGGGCTTGCCTATGAGCGTGCTGAATCTGCCATGCGGGCAGGGGCAGCCGGGCTGGTTTACGGCAGGAATATTTATGAAGCCGCCAACCCGGCCGCAGAGCTGGATAAGTATCTTAAAATTGTTCACTCCAATAAGTACCTATGATCATCACCGTTTCTCCCAACACTGCCCTGGATAGGACCCGCATTGTGAGCGGTTTCCAGCCAGGAAAACAAAGCCGCTCAACACTGGAATTTGTCCAGCCGGGCGGTTCAGGTACGCATGCGGCATATGTGATACAAGAGTTGGGAGGACACACAATATCCATCGGTCCGTGCGGCGGGCATGTCGGCGAGTACTGGAAGGCAGAAGCAGAAAAGCTTGGGCTGCGTGTAGATATGGTGCCGATCCCGGGTGAGACCCGTGAATCAATTTGCCTGGTTGACCTGGATCTGGGAACTGTTGTTGAAAGTGTGGTTGCCGGGCCGAGTGTTCCACCGGATACAAAAGATCACATGCTGGAACGGGTGAAGCATTACCTCCCGGATGCTGAATTGCTTATTGTCTCAGGCAGTGTGCCGCCTGGAATTCCTGCTGATATTTACTGCGAGATGATAGAACTTGCCAGGAAATTTGAAGTCCGGACCCTGGCGGACATTCACTCAGAGCCTTTAAAACTTGCCATTGGGCACCGGCCGTGGCTTATCAAGCCCAACCTGGTCGAGTTTGAAGACCTGCTTGGTTTCAAAACAACCGGCATGGCCGAACGAATTCGTGAAAGCCGAAAGCTGAGTGATGAGTACGGAACAATTGTGGCTTTATCCATGGCCGGGGAAGGTTTGCTTTTGACTTATTCAGGGCAGCAGGTGTTTCTGACCGCGCCTGCCGTTGATATGCATTTGCCTGGCGGTAAGGGTAAGAATTTTACCGGATGCGGTGATGCACTTGTCGGCGGATTGGCCTTTGAATACTGCCGATCAAACGACCTGGTATCTGCTGCCAGGCTGGGATTGGCGGCTGCCCATTTTAACCTGTCAACTTTTGGTACACCGGAGATTGATGCAGCACAGGTGATCCGCCTGGCTGAAGACGTGATGGTTCAAAGGCTGCCTTCTTGAAGATTATGCAGCCAGTTAAGATTTATTTACCCGTTAAATGTTAGTATTTGGTATCTTGAGTTTAAGTTAAATAACAGTAATATGATAAAAAATTTAGTATAGAAGGATATGCTTTCAATGAAATCACTCACGATCGGAAAATTACGGGGACTGCAGCAGTGCATCTCAGCCCGCGGTACGTTTACCTGCCTGGCACTTGATCATCGGCAGAACCTGCGTAAAGTTAATCCTGTTTTTTCGGCAGATGAAGAACTCAGCCGTTTCAAGCTGGATGTGATCGCTGCTCTTGCTCCGTATTCAACAGCAGTGCTGCTGGATCCGGAAGTCTCGGCTGCACAGGCTATCGCGAGCGGTGACCTGCCTGGTCAGTCGGCCTTTGTTGTAGCTGTTGAATCAACCGGTTACACAGGGGATGCGACAGCCCGTAAAGGGCAGATAATTCCCGGGTGGAGTGTGGAAAAAGCCAAGCGGATGGGGGCCAGCATGATCAAGCTGCTGGTTTACTATCATCCTGATTCACCGACTGCGGCTGAATCGGAAGCATTTACCGCCGGTATCGCTGCTGAGTGCGTGAAGTATGACCTGGGACTGATGCTCGAACCGCTTTCATATTCGTTGAACAGTGAGAAGTTAAGCAGCGAAGAGAAGCGTTACGTGGTCGTAGAAACTGCGAAACGATTGACCGCGATTCCTGGTATCGACATACTCAAGGCGGAACTGCCCATGGATGCAATGGATGGTGAAAATCACCCTGACCTCCTGGCAGCAGCCTGTGCGGATGTCACTGCTGCTTCTGCAGCACCATGGATTTTACTATCCGGTGCGGTCTCTTTTGAAATGTATCAGCGGCAGATCATTGCAGCATGCCAGGCGGGAGCGAGCGGGATAGCCGTCGGACGGGCTGTCTGGCAGGAAGCTGTGACGATGTCAAAAACTGACCGTATCAATTTCCTGAGAACCACTGCACGCGAGCGGTTAATTCGACTGAATGCGTTATGCCTGGCACTCGCAAAGCCGGCAGCAGACTCATATGAAGCAGCAGCCCCTTTTGATTGGTACCGGAATTATTAAAAGGGCTTAATAGATGGCGACTCAATTTGATGTGCTGGTTGCTGGTGAAATCAACCCAGACCTGGTGCTCGCCGGGAATGTAGAACCAGAATTTGGCCAGGTTGAAAAAATGGTTGGGACGGCTGCCCTGACGGTCGGCTCGTCATCCGCGATTTTTGCCTGCGGAGCTGCCCGGCTAGGTTTGAAAACTGCATTTATAGGGATCTGCGGAGATGATATCTTTGGCCATTTCATGCTGGATGAGATGACCAAACGCGGTGTGGATGTTGAAAATGTCATCAAGGTACCGGGCGGGGCAACAGGTATGAGTGTTATCCTGAACCGCGGCACTGACCGGGCCATCCTGACTCATTCCGGCCTAATTTCAGCCTTAAAAGCCGGGGATGTTTCGGATGACCTTCTGCGTCAGACCCGGCACTTGCATGTTGCATCTTATTTTCTGCAGACTGCATTGCAGCCTGGCCTGCCCGGGCTTTTTGAGCGGGCGCACAGGCTGGGTGTCAGTACATCTCTGGATCCTAATTATGACCCGACGGGCGAGTGGTCTGGCTTTGATGAATTGCTTTCACTGACGGATGTTTTTTTCCCGAATGGAACAGAGGCTTGTTCTCTAGCCAGGCAGGCAGACCCGCGGCTGGCAGCAGATGTCTTATCGCTTAAAGTGAAGACACTGACTGTGAAGCTCGGTCCGGAAGGTGCTCTGGCTGTTCAGGATGGGGAGATGGTGCAGGCTGCCTCCATTCCGGTCAAGTTTGTTGAAAGCGTTGGCGCAGGGGATAGTTTTGATGCCGGTTTTATCTATGGGTATCTGCATCAATGGCCGCTGGAAAAAACGCTTCGGCTGGCAGCCATTTGCGGGGCGTTATCCACGCAGGCTGCCGGAGGAACAATCGGCCAGGCGGATTGGAATGATCTTCGGAAGTATGGGCTGGGTAAATAGAAACGTAACATGAATTGCACGGAAAGAGCCGAATAAGTCGAATAAGAGCAAAAAAAATAATTTGTGTAATTCGTTGAATTCGCGTAATTCGTGATAACTATTTTTGACCTTCAATTTTTCCCCGAAAAGAGCAAGTTGGGATTAAAATGAGGCGGGGATAATTTTATTGGTAAGCCATTATTTTATATAATAATTATTTGTTTCAATAGTTCTTCATCATTTTTATGGAGGCATCCATGGCGCAATATGTAGCAGCAATTGACCAGGGCACGACCAGCACCCGTTTTATCATCTTCGATCACAGCGGCAAGATCGCAGCGGTTGATCAGCGTGAGCACAAACAGATCTACCCCAAACCGGGCTGGGTGGAACACGACCCGCTTGAGATATGGGAACGCACGCAGGAAGTGATGCGCTCTGCCATGAGCAAGGCCGGCATCGATTCAACCGCCATTGCGGCAGTCGGGATCACCAATCAGCGCGAAACAACCGTCGTTTGGGAAAAAAGCACGGGTAAGCCGGTTTACAACGCCATCGTCTGGCAGGATACCCGTACCGATGAGTTCTGCAATCAGCTGGCAAAAGATGGCGGGCAGGACCGCCTGCGTGCGAAGACCGGCCTGCCGCTGGCGACTTATTTCTCGGGTCCCAAGATCCGCTGGATACTGGACAATGTCCCGGGTGCCCGCGCGAAGGCTGAAACCGGTGAGCTGCTCTTTGGCAATATCGATACCTGGGTCATTTGGAACCTGACCGGTGTGCACGTCACGGATGTGACCAATGCCGGCCGCACATTGATGATGAACCTGCAGACCCTGGATTGGGACGATGAGCTGCTCAACCTGATGGGTGTCCCGCGTGCCATGCTCCCGAAAATTGCATCATCCTCGGAAGTGTATGGACATGCCAGAGGCATCCTGGGCGGCATTCCCGTCTCAGGCGACCTGGGGGATCAGCACGCTGCGCTCTTCGGGCAGACTTGTTTCCAGCCCGGCGAAGCCAAGAACACCTACGGAACCGGCTGCTTCATGTTGATGAACACCGGTGCCAAACCGGTACCATCCAAAAACGGCCTGCTGACTACCATGGCTTACAAGATTGGTGATCAGCCGGCGGTGTATGCGCTCGAGGGTTCGATTGCCATCACCGGCGCGCTGGTGCAGTGGCTGCGAGACAACCTGGGGATTATCGAAAAATCCTCTGAGGTGGAAGTTCTGGCGGGTACGGTGGAAGACAGCGGCGGCATTTATTTTGTACCGGCCTTCAGCGGCCTATTTGCCCCGTACTGGCGCTCTGATGCTCGCGGGGCGATCGTTGGCATGACCCGTTACGTTAACAAAGGCCACATTGCCCGCGCAACGCTCGAAGCCACCGCTTACCAGACCCGCGAAGTGCTGGATGCCATGGAGAAAGATTCCGGGGTGAAACTCAAAGCCCTCAAGGTGGACGGCGGTATGGTCTTTAATGAACTGCTGATGCAATTCCAGGCAGACCTGGTGAATGTGCCCGTGATCCGTCCCCTTGTTGCTGAGACCACTGCCCTGGGTGCCGCCTATGCAGCCGGGCTTGCTGTCGGTTTTTGGAAGAATTTTGATGAGCTGCGTGCCAATTGGGGCAAAGGCAAGGAATGGCAGCCAAAAATGGAGGCCGGCAGGCGCGAGAATTTGTATGCCGGCTGGAAAAAAGCCGTCACCCGCACGTTTGATTGGGTGTAACCGGGAGTTTTCACTGGTCCGCCCCGCAAATAGAGCGGGCTGGTGTTCCGGATTCGCAGCCGGGTTATAGTGGTGAGGCTTGACCCGCAGAGCTGCAGGAAGGCTGAAGTCGGTAAATCCCTTGAAGACAGGGGATACGGTTTCAGCCTCAATCATTTAGATAGAAAGACCTGGAGGAACAGATGGGTAAAAAATTAAGGCTGGTATTGATTGGTTTACTGGTTATTGGTGCTGGTTGGTGGTTTTTCTCGAGAACCCCAAAAGCAGCCCCTGCCGGGCCGTTGACTGAACCTGTCTCAACGACTGCCGGGCTGGTGCGCGGTTTCACCTTGGATGGGCTTAATACCTTCCAGGACCTTCCATATGCTCAACTTCCATCTGGCAGCCTGCGCCTCC
>CAZBRI010000112.1:0-8329 GCA_964494055.1 uncultured Anaerolinea sp. | reverse complement strand
TTTTATTATCCTGAGCCACCAGTGGGAGTCGAACCCACGACCTGACGATTACGAATCGGCTGCTCTACCAACTGAGCTATGGTGGCAATTCATTCAGCGGGCGGGATTATAAAGTATTCCACCCAATTCTGCAATATTTACACCGCCCCGCAAAGCCCGCCTTCATTTTAATGCCTGAAGCAGCAGAACGTTGTGCTTCATCATTTCAATGTATGTAGGGGCAGCCCCGCTTGCATCCGTTATCGAGTGTGTATACATATCTGTCACGATCTTAACCCCGGTTTCCTTGGCGATCTGTTCCGCCATCTGCGGGTTCGCACCGGTTTCAAGAAAGATCGCTTTTGCTCCGCTTTTTTTGATCCGGTCAATCAGGTCCACCATCTGCCTGGCGGAAGGGGATGCCTCGGTGCTGGTGCTTGGAATGACTGTCCCGATGATTGTGAATCCATACCGGTCTGCAAAATACCCCAGCGATTCGTGATTGGTAACCAAAAGGCGGTTTTTCTCTGGAATGGAAGAAGTCTGTTCCCTGATCCATCCATCCAGTATCCTTAGCTTTTGAATATAAGCTGTCGCATTTTTCGTGTAGGTTTCTGCACCGGCTGGATCCGCTTTGATCAAGCTGTCGCGTATGTTTTCTGAATACTTGATCACATAGTTCGGATCCAGCCAGAAATGCGGGTCACCGCTGTGATCCGGGTCAATCAATTCTCCGCTGCTCGTTTTCCGGCTCACCAGCCCCGACGAAGCTTCCAGCAGTACATGCTGTCCTCCGGCATTTTCCAGCGTCTTTGATAGCCAGCTCTCAAATCCTGCCCCGTTGGCGATCAGCAATTGTGAATCAGCAATTCGGCTAACATCCTGCGGGGTGGGTTCATAAGCATGCGGGTCAATCCCGATCGGGATCAGACTCTCGACCTGCAGCCTATCACCGGTGATATTCTGTGTAATATCCGCCAGGAAAGTTTCGACCACCAGCACCCTGATGGGTCCGTCCTTTGCAGTTTTTTGTGAGGCGCTCGTGCATCCGTTGCTGAGCAAGCCAATTATGATCGCAGCCAGGAAAGCATTTTTTAAAGTGATGGACATGAAGCTTTTTTCCTTATTGATATTGAAAACCATTATCATTATAAAGGACGCTCAGCCTGAATGTCAAGAATAAGGTTAATCCCTGAGGTAGGGTGAGTGAATTATTATTTTGCTGTTTCTCAGCTTCTGGTAAAATAAATTCATGAAAATTAATTTTGAA
The DNA here is from genome assembly GCA_964494055.1 of uncultured Anaerolinea sp. GTDB lineage: Bacteria > Chloroflexota > Anaerolineae > Anaerolineales > Villigracilaceae > UBA5195. The sequence goes on along the minus strand of CAZBRI010000112.1, from coordinate 7,080 downwards.
AAATTATATTCCCGGCATAAGTACAAACTCGGAATATTTTTCCTGCTCAGCACAGCTTCACTGATCTGTGTTCTGTTAGTTGCCATGCGCATCATCTACACTGATTCAAACCGTTATCTTAGCCTTATCTGGAATTTATTCCTGGCCTGGATCCCGTTTATCCTGGCTTATTTGGCATTCATGCTCTCCTGGCGCAGGCTGTTGGTATACCTGGTAATACCAGTCTTCGCTTTCCTCTGGCTGATATTCTTCCCGAATGCTCCATACATGCTGACCGATCTTCAGCATCTCAGTCAGCTGCCTGCCCTGGCTCCCATCTGGTACGATGTAATCATGTTGATCTGGTTTTCCTGGACCGGGATGCTGCTCGGAATTGTCTCCCTGAATATGATGCAGGAGATTGTCCGCCGTGAATTCGGCCGCTTAATGGGCTGGGTATTCTTCTTTTTAGTCTCGGGATTGTCAGGAGTCGGGGTATATTTCGGCCGTTTTATCCGGTTGAACAGCTGGGACATTTTCAGCGCTCCCGATCAGGCTGCCGATTCATTCTGGACCTGGCTTACAGATCCCAGCCTGCGTTCGATCGGCTTTATCGGTCTCTATACCCTGTTTTTTATTTTCATTTATCTCACCCTTTACGCTTTTGGTCATATCTTGCAGGAAAACAATCAGCACGATTAACAACCGTCATCCCTGGATGATTAATTTTTCATCTGTAGTTTTCGCTAGATTTTGTGAGTCGATTGGAATAAAATTAATCCATGCTGTCAAATGACCTTTTGAAGTTTAACGATCCTGCCCCCGATATCGAATTATTGGATATCAATTCCAATCCGGTTCGTCTATCTACGATTTGGCAAAAAAGCGTTCTAATTCTGGCCTTTACCCGCCATTTTGGCTGCCCGCAGTGTAAAGAAATGCTGGATCAACTTGTCCAGTTTACCCCGGAGCTTGCGAAGAAAGGGTTGACGCTGGCTGTGGTCACACAGGGGACTCCATCTGCTGCCAAAAAGTTCTGCACCGATCGCGCCCCCGGAGTAATGTGCCTGGCAGACCCTCAGCGCATCGCTTACCGGGCTTATGCTCTCGGAAAAGCCACACTATTTCAGACCTTTTTTTCCAGGCATGTGATGCAGTCCAATAAACGCCTGCAGAAAGAAAAAGGCTGGATTCCCGAAATGCCGCCCGCCGGTCAGGATGCTTTCCAGATGTCTGGCACCTTTATTATTGGAATGGATGGAAAGATCAGGCTGCCATATTATTATGACGATATTGCTGACCATCCTCCCGTTGAGATTTTATTAGGCGGGGTTATGGGAATGGATTGGTCAGTTCCCTTAGATTCACCGATAGACCCTGAGTAGATTATGCAAAACATATTATTATCTTTTTACCTGGCTTTGAAAGAAGTCTGGCGAAATCGAGGCCGCTTTTTGCTCGTGAGCCTCGTGATCGCGCTCATCACCCTGCTTGTGCTTTTCATTGCAGCGCTCGGAGAAGGTCTGGGCAGCAACAATAAGGAATATATCTCAAAGGTGGATGGTCAACTTTTTGTATTTCTTGAAAAAGCAGACAATATCATCAGTGCCAGCCGGCTAGACCAGAACACTCTTCGGGCTGTCAGGCGGGTGCCGGGTGTGGCTGATGCAGGTCCCTTATCTGTCTCTACTACAGCCATCGTCCTGTCCGATAATAAAGAACTCAAGGTCTCCATGCTCGGGGTTGAATCCGAACATCCAGCGGCACCTCCGATCCTCACAGGACGCACCTTTTTGACTGAACAGGCACGCGAGGTGGTGGTGGATCAGCGTGTTCTTCAGCGGTCCAACATTAAACTCGGCGACACGATCAGCATTCGCTCCACACAGGGTACAAAAGATCAATTTTTTGATCTGAAGGTTGTTGGCACAACCAGCGGTCAGGCATATCTATTCCAGCCTTCCATCTTTTTGCCATCCAATGTTTGGGAAAAAATCCGGCCAAAATCCGAGTCTGAGATCAATAACTTAACTCCAGCCATTAACGTGATTGTTGTAAAGCTCAGAGACCCATCCAAAATCAAAGAAATGAGCCAATATATTCAGGAAAATGTTTTGAATGTCAATGTGACTGATATTCAAACTACCATCAATAACATCCCCGGTTATACAGCTCAGCAGGGAACCGTTCAGACACAGGGATTCTTCACGCTTTTGATTGGTGTGCTCGTAATCGGTGGTTTTTTCCAGATCCAGATCCTGCAAAAAGTCCCGCAGCTGGGTGTGTTGAAAGCTATCGGTGCGTCTAATTTCCTTGTTGGCTTTGCATCCATCATACAGATTACGGTCGTTACTGCCATAGGGGTTGGCATCGGTGGATTGATGACCTACCTATTTTCTCTTGGTTTCCCGCCTACCATCCCGCTTACATTTAATGGCAGCGCTTCACTCTTTGCCATCCTCGCCCTGCTTTCCATTGGTCCGCTGGGTGGTTTGGTCTCAGTCGTTTACGCAGTGAAAATCGAACCCCTCAAGGCATTGCGCCTTTCTTAGGAGATAATAATGAGCGCAGTAGCACTTGAAGTTCGTGATGTGATTAAATCATTTGACAGTGATTCCGGCACCATCAATGCTGTGGATGGCGTTTCCTTTACGGTAGATCATGGCGAATTTGTAGCGCTTGTCGGCCCTAGCGGTTCTGGCAAGACCACCATGTTATCCATACTCGCCGCATTACTTACACCAACCAGCGGCCAGGTTATGATCGACGGCCAGGATCTCTCCCAAATGTCTGAGGCAAAAAGGGTTGGTCTGCGCCGGCAGAAGATCGGTTTCACTTTTCAATCGAATAACCTGATCCCATTCCTGACAGCGGTCGAGAACGTGGAATTGATGCTTCGCCTGAATGGCAAACTGGATAAAACGGGCAAGCTACGCTCAGAAGAGCTGCTCGCCCGTCTCGGCCTGGCAGATCGACTGAATAATTTACCCAACCAGATGTCTGGCGGTCAGCAGCAGCGTGTCGCTATCGCCCGCGCTCTCATTCACGCCCCGACCCTTGTTCTGGCCGATGAGCCGACCGCCAGTCTCGATACTGAAAGAGCATTCCAGGTCGTCAAGACCTTTGCCGCCCTGATCCATGAAAACAACCGCGCCGGAATCATCGTCACCCACGATTTGCGCATGGTCCAATACGTTGACCGCGTGCTCCAGATGCGCGACGGTAAACTAGTCCGCATCTTCACCGACCGAAACGAAATCCTATCCCTCGCCAAAGGCGAATAATCCTTATCTCCTAGAAAAATCTTTCATCCCCAAAATCCTTGCCCTAAAAAGCAAGGATTTTTTGATAAGTATTTTTTGAAACCCCGGGACACGATGCAAAAAGGAATAAATTCTTGAATTAAATCACCTCCCCCAAAAAATCCGGTTTCTGGATTTTTTGGGGGAGGCCGGGAGGGGGTCCATTTTTCCCGCATATGAAAGAATAATACAATCTGGTATTAAAAATAATCCAAGCAACCCCAAAATTTCTTACAATTGATTTTAACAGGATCATTCCAATATAAAATTGCTCGATTAAACAACACAGCCCCCGGCAAGTATACTGCCAGGGGCTGTTAGCTATCTAAATCCTAATTATGACCTCGCCTGGTACAACGCCACCAGCGCCGCACCAATCGCCTGAGAAAGATCTCCCAGGCTCGCAGGCACAATGCTCATATGCGTCTTTTGCGAAGACCACAGGTACGGCATGGCTGTTTCACGGATGATCCTTAAATATCGTTCCCTGAAAGCCTCAGTCGTGCTTTCCGGATCCATCAACCCGCCGCCGATCACCACGAAACTTGGATCAAGCGCCATTGCCAGGTTTGCCACATGCAGCCCCATCGCCTTAGCCTGGAAATCAAATATTTCCACGGCCAGCGCATCCCCTTTTTGGGCCAGACCACGCAGCGAAAGAACCTTTTCTTTCATCGGTGCGGTTGATTTCGCCAGATCATGTGCAGGATATTTTTCCAGTTTTTCAGCAAGCAGGTAAGGCAAACCGGAAATAGTTGTATAAACCTCAAAACAGCCCCAATCCTTACCGCAGCCGCATGGATAAGGTTTGATGTTCAATAATTGCAGCGGGGCAGGCATATGACCGCCTTCCATACCCGCCAGGGTGTCCCCATCCAGCGGCAGCCCGTGACTATCAATATAAGCTGCGCCAAGCCCGGAACCGGGTGCCAGCATCAGAACAGTGCCGTTTGTATTCCCGCGCACTCTCTGTGCTTCAGCCACCCCGCCATAGTTACCATCATTGCCCACCACCAGCGGTACAGCTCGTCCGGCTTTTTCTGCCAGGGCGCTGCTGTAAGCAGTGTGTACGTCCCAGCCGGTAAATTCAGCCGGCATATTCGCAGTTCGGTCAATCACTCCGTAGCGTAGAAATGGACCGGGAATTGCCAGTCCAACACCGGCTACATCTTCCCATAAAAGCTGATTTTGTTCCAGGTAATCATTAATGGCACCCACCCAGCTTTTGATTACTGCATCAGGACCTTTGTCCGAATTGGTTGGACGCTGGAGCAGTTTGGTGGAAACTGTCGTTCCGTCGCTCCTCACTGCACCGATCTTGGATGTTGTTGCGCCGCTGTCAGTACCAATATAGATTTGTTTGGAATTCATAAATTACCTGGCCTGTATTTTGATGATTTGATTGAGAAATAGACTATTTCAATAGAAATAAGCGAAAATATATAATTGAAAAATAGAACAGTAGAATTGTTAATTTAAACTACCTGGATAAAAATTCAACAATTTCAGATGGAATAAAGGGCTGATCAATGCTGTCATAAATTTCCCAGGTCTCATCATGGGCTGCTGTCTGCCCCGGATGAAGTTCGGTAAGGGCTCCAAGGCTTTCAAGTTCAATACAAAGATCACCGCAATATGTTTCAGCGTTGCATCCATTGTCCGGATAGCTCAATCCCGGTTTGGATTCAAATCTTTTGACAAATAACAGACCTTCGATCCAGTAACCCTGCCAGCCGGCCGGGTTGTAATAACCAATTTTCAGTGGAGGCAGAGCGGCTTTTCCTCTCAATAAAATGCAGTCATCCCTCAGGATCAGTCTTGGGTCGCTGATCCGCGTGTAGGGCCAGAGTGATAAATTTCTATTCGGAAGCAGACCCGCGTCATCTACATTTCCTTGTGCTTGCGGAAAGATCCCGATCCCGCCGTGCCGCATCATTGTGATCGCCCATGGGGCAGCCTGAATTGGCCAGGCGCCGTCATTCCGTAATTCGTGATGCAGGAATACCTGCGGTCGTTCCGGGTTCAGGCGGATTTCTATGCTCTTGGCAATATTATTCCACTCCTGGGCTGCCTGGTCTATTCGAACACCACCCGGTATTTCACTCATTGCGGCTATCCCGTCATCCGGTATATAAGTTCTTGGCATCGCTTCAGGGGCATGCCAGAAACGATGTCCGCCTAAAAAGTTATATGCTCCATATGGAGTATTCACACTGCTGTCACCCATATCGGCAAACAGGTTTTGTTTGCCGGAAGGCTTGAGTGAAGTAATCCGCAGGGTGTTGCTTAAATATTCCAGCGATAAATATTTATTTTGCAGTTGATGAGTCTGCTGCCCATGAAATTTATTTTCAGTCATTATTTTTTCCTATCAGCTATCATTAAGGGTTTATTTAGGTTGATATTACTGTTTATTAATCGATACGTCAAGCCGGTGCGCTCCTGATAAGGTTATTTTTTTGATCAAATAATGGTTTTGAATGATAAGTAAAAGTTATTGTGAATAATTTCACAAATAGTGACATTCGGATTACTTATTCAATGACAATAATCACGTGACAGTAAAGTTGGTTGAGAATAATCTTAAAGAGAATGTTTAGACAATAATCTATTTTCAAAAAGTCTCAATCGGGATGGATTGTGTTTGATCACAAATTATTTATCCGGAAAGACGGATACAAAGTAGAAATTACCGAATACGACAGGCCCAAATGGAAAAAATATTGTATGTCGGGACAGGGTTAATCAGCATTTTTTGTGCATATCGTGCCATGGTTTCACGCCGGCTGTTATCTTCAATTCTTTACCTGGCTTGTGTCAGTGCTGCTGTATCAGTGCTTCTTTTTATGGTGGGTGCTCAGCAGGTTTCTGTCATCGAATTGAGTGTCGGAGCAGGGCTGGTGACTGTTTTGATGGTGTATGCGCTCAGCGTTGTTGGGGATGATGAAATTAATCAGCTCTCAAAAATACCAACATGGCTCGCTTTTGGTATGATCATTTTTGTTTTCCTGCTCCTCGGTCTGATGATTATTCCGTTTAAAGAACCTGTGCTTAATGTCGTTTCTACTACCTTTACAACTATTTTATGGCAGCAAAGAGAGTTGGATGTCTGGATTCAAATAGTCTTGATCTTTTCTGGTGTGCTGGGGATCCTCGGCATACTTTCTGAAAACACCACTGCACGATCAAAAGTTGAATAGGTGTAAATATGGTGATGTCTTCCATTAATATTGTTCTGTTAACAACCTTTTCCCTTTTTGGATTGGGATTATACGGATTGTTAATTTCCCGCAACATGATAAAAATTGTGGTCGTTTTGCAGATTCTGGTCAAATCGGCCATGCTTGCCCTGGTGATTGCCGGCAAGGTCTCTGGTAACCTGGAACTTGGTCAAAGCCTGGCAGTGACGGTCATTGTTGCGGATACGATTGTGGCTGTCGTAGGCCTTGCTATCGCTGTTCAGGTTCACAGGCTGCTGGGTACACTGGATGTCTCCAAAATCAGCTCCTTAAAAGGTTGACATGGCAGCTTATCTTGAAATTCTCCTTGTAATCATTCCCTGGTCCGGCGCACTGGTTACCTGGCTGACAGGTGATGATCATCCGCGAGCCCTGCCGTACATGGCAGCCGGTTTCAGCCTGCTGACGGGCCTGATCTCCGTTTTGCTGCTCCCGCTTTCATCAGCGAATATTGTAGTCAATATAAATATAGGCGGTATGATCGGTGCTTTTACTTTTTTGTCAGATGCGCTGAGAGATCGGAAGAGCGTCGTGTAGGGAAAGAGTGTTCAGAGCCGTGT
>CAZBRI010000111.1:0-8370 GCA_964494055.1 uncultured Anaerolinea sp. | reverse complement strand
GATAGCTTCAGGTGACTGGAGTTCAGACGTGTGCTCTTCCGATCTGCAATCAAATAAAACCAGCCATTTATGACGGTGATACACCCCAAAGCAAAAGGTCTCTGATCAGGAAAAACGCGAATATTATTTTTTCCAATCCGGATATGCTGCATACCGGAATTCTTCCGCATCATACAGGCTGGATTGATTTTTTCCGGAATCTAAGGTATGTTGTTATTGATGAAATGCACACTTACCGCGGGGTATTCGGTTCGCATGTTGCCAATGTCATCCGGCGTTTGAGCCGTATTGCACATTTTTATGGGGCTCACCCTCAATTCATTCTCACCTCCGCTACAATATCAAATCCACTGGAACTGGCAGGTAAACTGATCGAAAAAGAAGTGGTCCTGATTAATCGTGATGGCTCAGCCCGCGGTGAACGGCATTTTCTCATTTTCAATCCGCCAATAATTGATAAAGCCCTGGGTTTGCGGAAAAGCGCCGTGCAGGAATGCGTCCGGATGTCGCATGATATATTAAAGAACCAGGTTCAGACAGTCGTTTTTGCCCGCACCCGGCGCAGCGTCGAGATCCTGCTGAAATTCCTTCAAGAATCAGTTATGAATTCGCAAATTGATAGAAAGAGTTTTCTTTCTCCCGGGCAGGATCCGGTGGATATTTCTTCTCTCAGGGGTTATCGCAGCGGTTATTTACCGTCCGAACGCCGTGAGATCGAAAAAGGTCTGCGGGACGGCAATGTCAGGATGGTGGTTGCGACAAATGCCCTTGAACTGGGCATCGATATTGGAGGCCTGGGGGCAGCGATCATGCTGGGGTACCCGGGCACAATCGCAAGCGTCACTCAGCAATCCGGCCGTGCCGGCCGTGGCGAAGATCCAGCGGTATCCATGCTGATCAGCACACCCAACCCGCTCGACCAGTTCCTGGCTCATCACCCAGAATACTTCTTTGCCAGGTCCCCTGAACAGGCATTGATCGATCCAGATCACATGCTGATTCTGTTGAACCATCTGCGCTGCGCGTTATTTGAGTATCCATTTGAAAAAGGGGAGCATTTTGGGAACCTGGATGTTGACGAATACCTGCAATTTCTTGTCGAAAGCAATGAGGCTCACCTTTCCGGGCAGAAATATTTTTGGATGGCAGATGAATACCCGGCTGCCTCGGTCTCATTACGGACTGCCTCCCCTGAAAACATTGCGCTGCATGTACATGACGGTGAAAAGCCCCGTTTGATAGGCGAAGTTGATCTCGAATCAGCCGCCTGGATGGTTCATCCGCACGCCATTTACCTGCATGAAGGCCAGCAATTTTTCGTGGAAGATCTTAACTATCATACCCACACGGCTGTCTTGATTCCCGTTGCCCTTGATTACTTTACCGAAGCCTTGAAAGAAACCACTGTCAGCCTCATAGAGCAAAAAGAAACTATGCTGGTTTCCGCGGGGAGTAAATCTTACGGGGAGCTCAAGGTGACAACACAGGTCACTGCTTTCAGAAAGAAGATCTGGATTTCAGGTGAGATTCTCGGCCAGGAAACGTTGGATCTGCCCCCTGCCAACCTGTTTACAACAGGTTACTGGGTGATACTCAATGATGACACGGTCAGCCGCATCAGCAAAAATGGGTTGTGGACCAATTCCCCGAATGATTACGGACCGGATTGGCAAAAAACACGGGAACTTGTCCGGGCCAGGGATAAATTTACCTGCCAGGTATGCGGGGTCCTTGAATCTTCTCATCAGCACGATGTCCATCATAAAACACCCTTCCGGAGTTTTTTCCGGCAGGAAATCAATGTTGATTTATCCAATAACTCAAGAGAAAGGGATAATATTCTTGCGCGGGCAAATCAGCTGGATAATCTTGTCACTTTATGTCCAGCCTGTCATAAAAAAACTGAAGAAAACGTCCGCATGCGAAGCGGCCTATCCGGGCTTGCATTCGTTCTTGGACAGCTGGCACCGTTATTCCTGATGTGTGACAGCGGGGATTTGGGTGTCCATTTTGAGCCCCAGGCCGAGTTTACGGGGGGAGCTCCGACACTTGTTTTATATGACCTGGTACCAGCGGGTATCGGTTTTAGTCAAAAACTATACGAGATGCATACTGAACTCATTCTTCGAGCCCGTGAATTGGTCCTTGAATGCCCCTGTGAGGATGGGTGTCCGTCCTGTGTTGGACCCGCTGGGGAAAATGGACTTGGCGGTAAACTGGAAACCATGGCCATTCTCGACGAATTAGCTCATCAGGGTCAAATGTGATTACTATGAATCCTGTTAATGATGTTATTTTTTTCAAAAACGGTGTTTACTGGATAGAATTTAACACGATCACAATATCCCCATTTGTTATCGTCAGGGTATTATTTTCAATCACATAATCAGCGGTACCGGTAAATGCTGATAAAACAGTACTTTCCTGCTGCATGATAGTTTCCGGGCATGCCATCATGGTGGATGCGATTGGTTCAAAGGTGACCTGTTTTTCTTTGACCGAATAGCTGCCAGAAATGGAGTTGCAGCCTGCACTGCCGCTTATTTTCCCATTCTCAAACAAGAGTGTTTTGTTGCTGTCTGATGATGCCTGCGAGAGATTTGATCCGGAGCCGTAAGAAATCAGTTCCCATTTACCGTTGAGTTTATTTATGTTGTTTGCTGATGTACAGGCTGTGAAAATGAGTAAAAATGAAATCAAAATGGACGAAATGACGATGGATTTGTTATTCATATCAATTTCCCTTAGGTTAAGAATTATTTAAATACTAAACGAAGCAGCGGCCGGGTTGGTTCCCGAAAAATCCATCATATTTAACCCATGTCAATCAAAATATTTACTGTTTTGTGCTTATAATCATTTTATGCCAACCTTATCAGACAAGCTTAAGTCCCTGGGTGTTAAAGTTGGGACTTCTGCCATTCCTGCAGAAAATTTGCCTGCCCGTGATAAAAGAGTCACGCCACTGGAAGAGATTCTAGGGGGACATTTTGTGAACACGCGGCGCGGTGAAACCTTCGTCTATGAACAAACATTTTCACTTGATTATCAGCATGGTATATCCCCGATACAGATAGATTCTTCTTTCGAAACGCTGGCTGCCTGGGCAAACGATCCTCGAATAGCCGCAATGCCGGTTGAAAGTCTTGCTTTTTTGGATACAGAAACGTCAGGTTTATCCGGCGGTACAGGGACTTACGCATTCATGGTGGGTGCCGGCCGTTTTTCGAATGATCAATTCGTACTGTCAATTTTCTTTATGAAAGATCCGGCAGATGAACCCGCTCTGCTTGAGGCTCTTTCAGATTTCCTGGCCCCGTGTTCAGCGCTTGTGACCTTCAATGGCAAGGCATTTGATGCACCTCTGCTGCGAACCAGGTATTTACTCAATAATATTCCATGTCCATTTGACGGTTACTCTCATATAGATTTGCTGCCGCTGGCCAGGAGATTGTGGCGGGACAGGCTGCCCAGCCGTGCCTTGAAATATCTCGAAGAACATATCATGTCTGCTCCCAGGAGCAGTGATGAAGTTCCAGGCTTTGAGATTCCATGGTTGTATTTTGATTTTTTACGTACAGGCGATGTGACACCCCTGAAAGGTGTTTTTTACCATAATTCTATGGATGTTGTCGCCATGGCAGCCCTTTTGAGCCTGGTTTCTCATATGCTTGCAGAACCCCATGATGTCAATCTTGAACATGGACAGGATGTCATTGCACTGGCAAAATTATTTGAAAGCATGGATCGCTGGGATGATGCAGCGCTGCTTTATGAACGCGGATTGAAATCGACACTTCCTGAAGAAGATTTTTGGCAGGCTGTCAAACGCCTGGCAATTCTTCAAAGACGCCGGGGCGATATGGAAACAGCGCTTCGTCTTTGGGAGCAGGCAGCCGAAGAAGGTCATATCTATGCTCACATCGAACTTGCCAAGTATTACGAGCACAACCGCCGTGACCATCCAGCCGCCCGTGAATGGACACTGGCTGCGATTGATCATTTAAAGAATTCTGATCTGCCGCCATTTATGTCCCGTCACTGGATGGGTGAATTGACTCACCGCCTTGAAAGAATTGATGAAAAAATGGAAAAGAAAATAAAAAAGAATTTAAAAAAGCTGGAATAATAAATTAAAAAAATAAATAAGAGTGAATGGATGAAGTTGATGAAACCTAAGCCGGTTATCGTTTTTGATTTTGGCGGAGTTCTGTTGGATTGGAATCCGCATTATTTGTATGGCAGGTACTTTAATGGGGATTTGTCCGCAGTCGATCGATTCTTGGAAGAGATAGATTTTCAGACCTGGAATGTCAAACAGGATGAAGGCAGAAGTTTTAAAGAAGCAGTCGCTGAAATGACATCCCGTTTTCCTCAACACGCTGCTTTGATAGAAGCATATGATGAAGAATGGGAATCCATGATCTCCGGAGCTCTCCCGTCAATGGCCGGGCTTTTGGATGAACTCAAACAAAATGAGTACATTCTATATGGGTTATCCAACTGGTCCCAGGAAAAATTTGAAATTGTCCGCAGGAAATATCCTTTCTTTTCATATTTTGAGGACATCGTTATTTCCGGGCAGGTCAGGATCGCAAAACCGGATCCAAAAATCTTTCACATTTTGCTGGACCGGATTCCTTATGATGCCTCCGAATGCTTATTTATTGATGATTCATTGCAGAATATCGAAATCGCCAGGAATTTGGGTTTCAATGTCATCCATTTTTCATCCCCTGATCAATTAAGAAATGTTTTAACTGAATTATCGATCATCTCTTGAAAATAATTTTTAACATAGCCACTAAAGGAGAAAACATGTCTGGAATTCCTGAATATTCACAATATGATGGTATTGGTCTTGCTGAACTTGTCAAGAAAAAACAGGTTACCCCGGCGGAGCTTGTTGAAGAAGCGATTAAAAGAATCGAAACTCATAATCCCGGTTTGAATGCTGTGGTTACAAAATTATATGAAATGGCACGTTCAAGTGCTATCAAACCTCAGTCAGACGGTAAATTTTCCGGTGTTCCTTTCCTGGTCAAAGATCTCATTTCAACGATTGAAGGTGTCCCCACCAGTAATGGGAATCGCATCTGGAAGAATATTCCTGCAAAGTCAGACAGTGAACTGGTGCGAAGATGGAAAAAAGCCGGTGTCATCATTGTCGGCAAAACAAATACGCCTGAATTTGGTTTAACCCCTTATACAGAACCGGATACCTTCGGCGCAGCGCATAATCCCTGGGATCTCACCCGTGTTCCAGGCGGCTCGTCCGGCGGTTCAGGTGCTTCCGTTGCAGCCCGCATAGTTCCGATAGCCTCAGGCGGAGATGGAGGCGGTTCAATCCGCATTCCCGCTTCAGCCTGCGGTATTTTTGGTTTCAAGCCCACCAGGGGACGCACGCCAACCGGACCGGTTCTGGGTGAAGCCTGGCACGGTTTTGCAATAGAGCATGTGCTCACCAGGTCAGTCCGTGATTCTGCTGCCATGCTGGATGCAACACAGGGCGAAGATATTGGCGCACCGTACTTTGCCCCAAAGCCTGAAGGCAGCTTTCTTGAACAGGTCGGAAAAAACCCTGGAAAATTAAAGATCGCTTTTACCGGCACCCCGATGCTAGGCAAGAATGTCGGGGCGGATGTCACCAAAGGCTTGATGGAAACGGTCAAACTGCTCCAGGAACTTGGTCATGAAGTAGTAGAGGCTTCTCCCCAAATTGAGGGCGAGCGTTTCTCCCTTGAATTTGTCACAATACTCGCTGCCGAACTTCGAGCGGATATTGAAGAGACAGCCCGTGCGGCAGGAAAAAAGGTATCTGTGAAAGATTTTGACTCATCCAGTTTCGGTTTGGGTATGCTGGGTAAGGCATTGAGTTCGCAGGATTACGCATCCGCAGCCCGGTATCTACAAACCGCATCCAGGAAAATCGCCATGTTTTTTGAAGATTATGATATTCTGCTTACCCCGACGCTTTCACAAGTGCCGGTTAAAATCGGCTCACTCCAACCCTCTGCCAGCGAAAAGTCATTGATCAATATCCTTGGAAGTATCGACGCAGGCTGGCTCTTGAAAGCCATGGGCATTATAAAACCCCTTGCAGCCCAGACTTTTGAATTTATTCCGTGGACGCCTGTCTTCAATGTCACCGGCCAGCCGGCCATGTCTGTTCCGTTACACTGGTCGGATGAAGGCCTGCCCATTGGCATGCATTTTGTGGGAAAATTTGGTGATGATGCAGGTTTATTCCGGCTTGCCGCTCAGCTGGAGACCGCAAAACCCTGGAATCAACGAATTCCTGCCGGATATTAAGGCTTTATCCGCAGCTTTTTTGACGGAATAGTAATCCCGGGTAATTTTACGCGATAACACTCCGAACAGGTTTAATAAAAGGTTTTTCTACGACCTGTTCGGAGATCAATATTGATAAGGTAATTAAACTGGATTGTCCTTATTTTTTTAGTAAATTATTTTACATCGGCAAAAAATCACAAGAGTGAGTTGACAGATGTACATTTCTGGCTTTTTTAAAGAGACAGATGTAAATGTTGCAATAGGATTTATGCAGTCCCATCCGTTTGCTGCTTTAGTTGCTGTGGATAAAAATATCCCGATAGCAAGTCATTTAGTGCTCAATGTTCAAACAAAAGAAGATGTCCTGTACGCAGAAGGACATATGGCGCGGTCGAATCCTTTATGGAAATTATTCAAAAATGAGGCAGGGGAATCGAAGTCCGGAACAGGCGATGTCTTATTAATGTTCAGCGGTCCTAATGCCTATATCTCGGCCCGCTGGTATGATCATGTCAATGTCCCGACCTGGAATTATATTGCAGTACATGCTTACGGTTCTGCCTCTGTGATAACCGCCAGGTCTGAGATAAACAGTATGATGCAGACCCTTGTATCAGCCCATGAAACTGGTGATGAATATAGTTTTGAAGGTCTCCCGGGAGGTTTTCGGGATCAACAAATGGAAGGCATTGTTGCTTTCAAGATTGTAATCAATCGTTTGGAATCAAGCTATAAACTGAGTCAGAACAGGAATGATGTTGATTATAAAAATATCATCTTTGAGCTTGAGAAACAATCTGATCCGCGATCGCATGAAATTGCTTCTGAGATGCGGAAAAAGAGAAATATCATTCCGAAATGATTAGAGATATTGAAGCCAAAACTATCCTGGGAACTTTAAAACAGCCTGATCTCTGGTTTGGTTTGAAATATAATTTCAACCTTTATCGGGGCTGTCAGCATCAATGTATTTATTGTGATTCGCGATCGGAATGTTATCAGATCGAAAATTTCTCAGATATTTTGGTAAAAGTAAACGGGATCGAAATTCTGGATAAGGAATTATCAAAAAAACGGGTTAAGGGGACAATTGGTACCGGTTCAATGAATGATCCCTATATGCCTCTGGAAGCAGCAAGAAGAATGACTGCCAGGGCACTGGATTTGATAGCTAAATATGCTTTTCCTGTTCACATCATCACCAAGGGGAACCTTGTAGTCAGGGATATCCCGGTCTTGCAGGAGATAGCGAAAGTATATGCAGCTGTAAGTTTTACAATCACCACATCAGATGATCATCTGGGGAAAAAAATTGAGCCCGGTGCCCCGCTTGTTTCGGAACGTTTTGCTGCAATGAAAAAAATATCTTCTGCTGGCATTTTGACAGGAATCACAATGATGCCGATCCTGCCATATATTGAAGACAACGAAAAGAATATCGAATCCATCATTGAGATGGCTGCTGATAATGGCGCAAAATACATTATTCCAGCATTCGGTGTAACCCTCAGGGATAGGCAGAGGGATTATTATTATCAAAAGCTTGATCTGAATTTTCCTGGTTTGAGAGAAAAGTATTCCCGAAGGTATGGGAATAAATATTTTGCTCAGTCAGACAATTCAAATATTATTCAATCTGTGTTTACCGATAGCTGCGCAAAATATCAAATTGAAACAAAAATGCCCTTTTATCAATCCAATTCTTCCGGCCAATTATCTTTGTTTTAAGTGTTTTTTTCACCTAAATCGGAACACTATGCAGGGATAATAAAATGATTCTGGGGTTATTCAGTGCCTGGTTGATGCAGTTGGAAGATGGAACCTTGAGCTCGAATGGGAACAGATTTGAATGGATGACCTATCTGATCAGATTTTTAAGATCTTCGGCAATTTCATCTGGCTGCTGGTCCGGTGACCAGGTTAACACAAGGCGATCCTGACTGTCCAGAACCATCATGCTTGCAGTATGTTCTACTTCGTAATCACCCTGAGCATTCGGATCATCCAGTTTGTAATAAATACCGTAATCCCTGGTTACCTGGTCTATTTCCTGTTGAGATCCGGAGATCGGAAGAG
>CAZBRI010000110.1:0-8404 GCA_964494055.1 uncultured Anaerolinea sp. | reverse complement strand
CGCATCTACGTTTATCTACTCCGCAAGTGGACTTTGGGCGCATGTCCTTCGCGCAAAAAAACCACAAAAAGTTTTGCTCCCCCTTCCTTAGGAAGGGGGTCGGGGGGATGGAACCTCAAACAAAACACCCCTGTAAAAAAAGAAAATTATTGTGAAATAACAAACGCCAAACCCATTTTATAAAAATGGGCCATCACTTTATTTCTTCTTATGCCTCTTCCTTGCAGACCGGGCTGCCTCACTCGCTGCCCCGCCCGATTCATCAACCGTGTCATCCGCAGCATCCAAAACAGCCTCAACGCCGCCCTCAGCAGCCACCAGCCGCGGCAGATACCTGAAAACCCGGTCAATCACACCA
This sequence comes from uncultured Anaerolinea sp., assembly GCA_964494055.1. Lineage (GTDB taxonomy): Bacteria > Chloroflexota > Anaerolineae > Anaerolineales > Villigracilaceae > UBA5195. The sequence goes on along the minus strand of CAZBRI010000110.1, from coordinate 8,046 downwards.
GAACGAACCTCACCCAGCAGCGCCTGGAACATATCAGAGGCCTTCGTCTTATACTGCACCAGCGGATCCCGCTGCCCATACGCCTCCAGGCCGATCGACACCCGCAGTGCTTCCACGCGGGTCAGGTATTCCACCCACAGCTCGGTGATCACACCCAGCAGCACATTCCGGTGAATTTCTGCAGTCCTGCGCTGCCCAAGTTTGGCAGACAACACACTTCGCTGCTCAGAATTCAAATTGGAAACAAGTGTTTCACTTGAAACCCCTTCAATTTCAGCGTTAAGACCGAAATCTTTAATAGCAGAAGCGTTTTGCGACAAAACCGCGTATTCAGCCTGTCCCCAGCCTGTCAGCAGTTTCTCAGTCGCATCTTCCAGGTGAGTCAGGATATCATCTTCCACCTGTTCAGCGGTCCGCCCGGAAAGAACCTGGGCGGCCAGGTAAAAATAGCTGAAGCGCGGGAAATCCTGCACTTCCTGCTTATGTGTTTTGTTATTGAATACAGTTCTTCGGCCGCGCGAAAGGGTGGAAAGCATCCCGATCAGGTCAGACTCATCCATCTCGGCCGGGTTGACCCTGCTTAACATGGCATCCAGTTCACGCGCAACCTGGGAATTGTTTCCGGTTAGGCGTTCGCGGCGGGCAACCAGCATCTTTTGAGCCGCTTCCATTAATTTGGCAGCCGCTTCTTCCCATTCCAGCCGCGCCAGTTCATCAGCTTTGACGGAAAGTTGTTCATTCAAACGGTATTCGATGCTGCCGACCAGCCGAGTGATGGCGATGCTGGAAAGAACAACATCCAGCTGTTCTTTGATCGGTTCTTCAAGCGCTTCCGCATCAGAGACAAGCAGTTTGAGCTGCTCGCTGTTCAGCTTCACATCAATGTGAATGACCGATTTAAGTTCATCGAGCAATTCAACCGCGCGCTTTGGTTCTTCGTTTTCCTTCAGCCCGTCAAAGAACATATCCAGCGCATCAAACCTGTCCTGCAGCTGAGTTTCGAGTGATTCAGCTGTGTTCGCAGCTGCTGCTTCGATTGCTTTCAGTATGTGGCTTTCTTCGGTTTCAACAGCTTTTTGAACAATATCCAGCAGTGTTTCCCGGGCAGCTCCCTCTGCTTTGGATAATTCATCCAGCAGCAGGCGGTAAGTAAATGATGGGAAGACCCTATCAGCACCATAGGAAAATGGCGGCTGAATTTGTTCCAGCCAGGCCAGCAGCTTCCAGGGACCTTCCTCATCCTTCATGGATGGCGGTACCCGGATAGCGATTTCGTCTGTGAGCAGCGACAAAACATCTTCAGACAGGTCTGCCTTGAACATGGCCCGGTCACGCTGAGAATAAATGATCGTGCGTTGTTTATTGAGCACATCATCATATTCCAGCAGGTGTTTCCGCATGTCGAAGTTGGAACCTTCCACCCGGTGCTGTGACTGTTCGATCAGGCCGGTCACCATGCGGTTCTCGAGCGGGAAGTCATCATCCAGCCGGAAGCGCTGCATGATGTTATCCACCTGCTCGCCGCCGAACAGGCGCATCAGGTCATCCTGCAGTGATAGGTAAAAGCGGGAAGACCCCGGATCACCCTGACGGGCAGCCCGGCCGCGCAGCTGATTATCAATGCGCCGGGCTTCATGCCGCTCCGAGCCGATCACGTGCAGACCGCCAACCCGCCGCACGGTTTCCATGTCTTCAAAGTATTTCAGGAAGTATTGGATCTCGGATTCGTAGATGCCGAAATCCGCAGCGCTCATTTTAAGAATAGCCTGCCGCTGTTCTTCGAGGCGCATATTGTACGGGTCAAGCCCTGCCCGCCTCAGCACGCGGCTGACAATGGCGATGATCTCATCTGCCAGGTCGCCGCCTAATTTAATATCAACACCGCGGCCTGCCATATTGGTTGCGATGGTCACCGCCCCGTGTGCACCGGCTGCAGCAATGATCTGACTTTCTTCGGTATGTTTGCGTGCATTCAATACTTCATGCTGCACACCGCCCTGTATGACAGCCTTCAACCGCTGTTCATACCCGGGATCAAGCTTCAGCATGCTCAATAATTTGGCAAGGTTGGCCGGTTCTTCCGGGTTGATCGAGATATTCAATGGTTTGGCAAAATTGCGCAGGAAGAGCGGCTCCAGCTGGTCGAGCGGCTTATAAAGCGGCTCAAGCTCCGGAACAAGCCGGCCATCTTCTTCTTTACCGCTTTTTTCAAACCATACATACCGCAGCAGCTGCACTTGCAGCAGCCTTCGCACAGGTTCTGCCTTCAGCCGGCTGGATAACCGCTCGGAGGATTCCACCGATGTTGTGCCTACCAGGATCGGCCGGCCGATGACGTTGTCTTTAACGATTTCGGTCACGATCGCCCGCAGTTTGGCTTCTACAGTCCTGTAAACCACATCCGGGTAATCAGCCCTGCGCCAGAATACGGGAGTCTTTGTTGTGTCATCCCGCCTGGCAAAATAGGCGATGTCGTACCCGTTCTCATCCTTGGTCTTGATCTCCACCAGGGTCGAATTTCCCTGGGCAGCCTGGTATTCCAGGTTTGTCGGGATGGGCAACACATCCAGGTTGTAGATCTTGTGAAATTCTTCAGCCTCTGTCAGCGCTGTACCTGTCATACCGGCAAGTTTCTGGTACATACGGAAATAGTTCTGCAGGGTGATGGTGGCATAGGTGACGTTCTCGGGCTCGATCCTCACCCCTTCCTTGGCTTCGATCGCCTGGTGCAGCCCGTCGCTCCAGCGCCGGCCAGCCATCAAGCGTCCGGTAAATTCGTCCACGATCACCACTTTGCCGGCCTGTACCAGGTAATCCTTGTTGCGCTTGAACAGGAATTGTGCCCGAAGAGCCTGTTCCAGGTGACCAAGTAACCGTGCCTGTTCCTGTGTCACATCCTCGGGCCGTTCAGGGTCGCGCAGCGGCTGCCCGAGCAGTTGTTCCACGTGCACAGTACCGATCTCGGTCATCGAGATTGCCTTGTCTTTTTCATTCACTTCATAATCTTCAGGAATCAGCTGTTTAACAAGCTGCGCCATCTGACTGTAATATTCCAGGTCGCCGGAGGCCGGACCGGATATGATCAAAGGGGTCCGGGCTTCATCGATCAACACATTATCCACTTCGTCCACGATCGCATAGTAATGTCCCCGCTGCACCTTTTCTGCCGGTGTGTACACCATGTTGTCACGCAGGTAATCAAAACCAAATTCAGCGTTGGTCCCGTAAGTGATATCAGCCGCGTAGGCCAGTTTCCGGTCCACCAGCCGCAGTTTGTGTTTATCTTCCTGCGGTGAATCACGGTCCGGATCGTAAAGGAAGGCTTTCTTCCCGTTCTCGGTGGCAGCCGCAGACTGCAGGATGCCGACTGAAAGACCCAGGGCGTGATAAATGGGACCCATCCAGCGCGCATCACGTCGCGAGAGATAATCGTTAACGGTGATCAGGTGTACACCGCGGCCCGTGATTGCGTTCAGGTAAAGCGGCAGGGTAGCAACCAGGGTTTTCCCTTCGCCTGTGCGCATTTCTGCAATCTTCTTGGAATGAAGAGCCGTACCGCCGATCAGCTGAACATCGTAATGCCTCAATCCCAGCGTGCGCTTGGAGGCTTCCCTTGTCGCTGCAAACGCTTCCGGCAGCAGGTCATCCAGGAATTTCTGTTCAGCATCCTGCCGTTCTTTATCATCCGTAATACCTTCAAGGGCGGAGGACAACCGGTTTCGATATTCAGCAGTTTTAGCCCGCAGCGCTTCATCGCTCAGTGCTTCAAACTGCTGCTCCAGGCCAGCTACAGGCAGAATCTTCTCGGTCAGGAGTTCAACTTCGCGTTTATTGGGGTTTCCCCCGATGATTTTCATGAATTTTTGGAGCATTTTTATCCTTTCAAGAGCATAAATTATAGCATAAGCATAATTCAACAAACGCTTCATAACATATTCTGTTTCGGAAGCTCTGAACCCCTCCCCCATTTTCGGTCTGTGAAAATGGGGGAGGCCGGGAGGGGGTCCAGCTGGACAATCATCGAAAACCAATCCTCACCATTTTCACCCAATTCCTCCGGTCATCGGTTTAAAAAGAGCCTTCCTGCCATGAAATTTATCACCTAAAAATCCCAATCATCAAATTTAAGTATATAATGAAAATGTTAGTAACCTACGGGGAGTTACTGACGCTGTATGGACCCTGTTTCAAGGAATCAACAGCGAAATAAAATTTATTATTAAAAAAGCCGAATCACCAAAAAAACAGCAACACTTTCAAATCAATAACCCGCGAAAATCGGTCTAACGACCGCAGCCTGGAATTATTAAAGATCACAAATTTACCAGTACCAATAAAATTTATCAGTAAGATCGGAACGAGTTAACATGATACGAAAAGAATCAGCAAACTTTTATCAGAGTGAAGAAGATCGAAGAACAGCAAGGATCATCTCCACATTAATATTTTGCGCCTGGGCTACCTATTTAATTGTCCTCGTGCAGGGATATTTTGCTTCTGATAAAGAACTGATGACTGTCACAATTATCGGGAGCCTGCTGCAGCTCGTTCCTTTTTACCTGCTCCGCCGGGGGAATTTATCCATCAGCAGTTTTATCGTCGTCCTGAGCAGCATTATAACGATCATCTTCATGGCGACTGTCGGGCAGGGCATCAAAGATCTCGGGGTTATCGCTTTTCCGATCATCTTTATTTTTGCCGGCTTGACCTTAAAAAAAGTTTATTTCTACATTTCTGTTGCCATTACGCTGCTGGGCCTGTGCTGGCTGACGTTCGGCGAGAACCTGGGTTATTTCGCATCCCGCCCTTTTGACGGGGATCCATTAAACCTGATCTACCTTCTATTGGTTACAGTTCTTATGCTGGTCGCTGCCATAGCAGTAGATCTCCTTGCATCCAATATGCGCTGCACCCTGCAGATTGCCAACCAGGAGATCGACAGCCGGAAACGAGTCGAAGAGGCCCTTAAAGAAAGTGATGAACGATTTAACCTGGTCGTTGATGCCACCCGCGACGGTTTATGGGATTGGCGGATCAGTAACGATAGCTGCTATTTCAGCCCCGGTTATTACCATATGCTTGGTTACGAAGTCGGTGATTTTCCCATGACCGGCCAATCCTGGACAGAGCTGATTCACCCGGATGACAGGGAAAATGCTATGTATGTCAATAATGAATGCATCAAAGGCACATTTGATCAGATGGAAATAGAATACCGCATGCTTTCCAAAACCGGGGAGTGGCACTGGATCTTCTCACGCGGAAAATGTGTATCCCGCGATGCGAACGGAATTGCCCTGCGCCTTGTTGGAACCCACATGGACCTCACCTTGCGTAAACAAAACGAGCAGCAGCTCAGGTACCAGGGGACGCATGATGCCCTGACAGGTATCTACAACCGCCTGTTTTTCGAAGAAGAACTCGAGCGCCTCGAACGCAGCCGTGAATACCCCATCAGCATCCTGGTTGCTGATATCGATGGGTTAAAAACAGTCAATGACACTTACGGGCATTTTGCAGGGGATGAATTAATTCAAAAGGCAACAGGCCTGTTGAGCTCTGTTTTCCGCTCCGAAGATGTCCTGGCCCGCATTGGCGGCGATGAATTCTCTGCCTTATTGCCCCGCACAGATTCCCAGGCAGCTGAAAAAATAGCCAGCCGCATTCGTGAAGAACTCAAGAAAAATAACCAGCTTTTTCCCGGTACATCGATCAATATCTCCCTCGGTCTGGCCACCGCTGAACATGACAGCCTGGCAAAAACCTTTACCATAGCAGATCAAAAAATGTACCAGGAGAAAACCGAACACAAATCCGGAAAACTCTGACCAGTCCATTACGACTGAGCCCGCATTATTACCTTTCCTTTGAAAACAGTCATAACGACCATTGAACTTAATTTCTTGAGTTTGCGAAAACACATCCGTCACAACCGGATTGTGTTTTTATTCTGCCTGGCAGTCATCATCCCCGGTTTATTCTCAATAGCGGCTTGCAGCCCGTCCCAACAAATCATCACGCCTGTTCAAAATCTCGCATCCGCCTCAACACCTTCCCCGTTCGATGGACACTGGGAAGGAACAGGACTTCTCCCGGACGGTAAAACACTGTCTCTGTCCTTTGACATCCAGAAAGAGCGGGTTTCATCCATTATTTACGGTTTTACCGGCCCGGAAGGTCTGCCATGTACTAATCTTTACTACAGTCATATTCCTGCCGGCTCACAGCCGCAGATCGAAGGGGATCAATTCAAGATTTCTCCTGGCATCGATCTCAATTTATCCGTGTTGTTTGAAACTCCCAGGGCAGCCTCCGGCAGGTTAAAAGTAGATTGGCAGGGCCGGTCCAGCTGTATTACCAAATTTGATATTGCCTGGAAAGCTGCGAAAATTTCTCAGGAAGCCGTCTCTGTTCACTCTCAATTACCACCGTCGGGCTTATGCGGCAAAATATCCTGCGCAGAAGTGATGGTCCAGCTCCTGCTCTTCGGCCTGTCCAACGGGGCCATCCTGGCGCTCAATGCCATCAGTGTCAGCGTGGTTTACGGCGCTGTCCGAACACTCAACCTGGCGCATGGGGATCTGTTCTCGTTAACCACCGTCCTCGTAACCTCCATCGTGATCGGGCTGAAGGTCAAAGCCTCCTGGCCGCCGTTGATGATCGCCGGTATCCTGGTTTTCTGCCTGTTTGCGGCAGTGCTGTTTGGCATGCTGCTCAACGTCGGCCTGGAATACGCTGCATTCCGCCCATTCCGCGGCAGATCACGCCTGGCACCCGTTATTGCCACTCTGGGTATCTCCTTTATCCTTTTCCAGGCCGCCATGATCTGGCGTACCCATCAGGGCAGCTGGATCTGGGGTGAGCACCGCAGTGTCCCGGGTCTGCCGGAAGTCCCGACCGATGGCATCCCGGGTCTGCTCCCCGGGTTTGACCTGGTAAAGGCTCTTGGGCTGCCGTTTCACATCACTTACGGCTTCAATGACCTGTTCATCCTGCTCCTTTCCGCTGCCTGTGCCTTGGGCACATTGTACTTCCTGCGTAAAACGCGGACCGGTTTATCCATCCGTGCCTGCATGGAAAACCCGTCCTTAGCCCGAATGATCGGCATCAACCTGGACGGCACCATACGCCTGGCTTTTGCCATCGGCGGGATGCTGGCGGGTGTTTCAGCTTTTGTGTTTGCTGTGTACTACGGCCGGCCTTTCGGGCAGAATGGAGCACAGAGCGGCTTGTTTGCATTCACCGCTGCCCTTCTCGGGGGCATCGGGAACCCGATCGGTGCATTTATCAGCGCCATGCTGCTTGGAATCTTTTCATCCTTCAGCGATTACCTGATCAGCGCCGAATGGACACCGGTCCTCGTTCTGTTTTTTTTGATCACCATGCTCAACCTGCGTCCTCAGGGCATCTTTGCCGGTGGACAGCAGGCGGATGACACTGATTCTTCCATCCGTGACACGGTCACAGCTGCCAGGGTCCCCTTGACCCGAAAAATTAACCTCACCCTGGTGATTCTGGCTGCCCTGGCAGTATTCCCGTTAATGACCGTTTTTTCCGGTCTTGGCTGGCAGATCCTGGTCAGGGGGATTGGAATATTCGTCATCCTCGCGCTTGGCCTGAACATCCTGCTCGGTTTTGCAGGGGTGCTGGATCTCGGCTACGCAGCGGCTTTTGGTATTGGGGCTTATGCCGCCGCTATCCTTACGAATCCCTGGGGTTTGTTCAAAAATATTTTCCCCGTCACCCCCGATTTTTTCATCGTGATATTATTCAGCGCCTTTCTGGCCGGTCTATTCGGCTGGATCAAAGGGCTTCTCACCTCCCGCCTCCACTCCGATTTTCTGACCCTTGCAACACTTGCCATCGGACTTATGATCCCGCGCCTGGTTGTGAACCTAAAAAGCCTCACCGGGGCAGCTGCCGGAATCTCCGCCCTGCCAGCCCCGCGCATTTTCGGTTTCTCATTTTCAGCTCCGGCTGCCAGCTATTACCTGGTCCTGCTGATCCTCGCCCTGGCCGCCCTTCTCAGCCAGCGCCTGTCTCATT
>CAZBRI010000109.1:0-8591 GCA_964494055.1 uncultured Anaerolinea sp. | reverse complement strand
CTCCTTCAGGATATATCGTAACTGCCAACAACCAGGTGCCGCCCATGGATTATAAATACCTGGTGACCTCTGATTGGGATTATGGATTCCGGGCTCAGCGCATCGTGGATATGATACAGGCTGCTCCCGGGAAAATCGACAGTGCTTATTTCCAAAAAATGCAGGGCGATGACAAAAGTCTGAATGCTCAGACCCTTGTTCCATTATTAATTCAGGCTACTATGGAACCCGGCCTGGCTGCCATAAGAGATCAGTTTTTCTCAAACTGGGATTTCCAGGAAACCATGGATTCTGCTCCGGCAGCTTTATTTGAAGCTTTCTGGTGGAATCTTGTAAGCGATACTTTCATGGATGAAAAAATTCCTGCTGACCTGCAGCCAGCCGGCGGTTCCAGAACTTACGAAATCATGAGAAACCTGGTCAAAACACCAGATTCTGCCTGGTGGGATGACAAGAAAACCACTGACAAAGTTGAGACCATGAATGATATTTTTGTAAGAGCTTTTGGGGAAGCGGTTAAATGTGATGTGTGTGTTAAGAAATTCGGCACTGACATCACTAAGTGGAAGTGGGGCGATTTGCATTCGGTCACGTTCAGAAATGGCACCTTAGGTGAATCGGGGATCGCACCGATTGAAAATTTATTCAATCGTGGACCATTTCCCGTTAACGGCGGCGAATCGATTGTAAATGCTACCGGCTGGGATATATACGATTCTTACGAAGTAAACTGGCTGCCATCCATGAGAATGATCGTTGATCTTGGAAACCTGGAGAATTCATTAACCGTACACACAACAGGACAATCCGGTCATGCATATAACCCCCATTATATTGACATGGCTGATTTATGGAGAAATATACAGTACTATCCGATGTTGTGGAATCAAGATTCAGTCACTAAAAATAAAGAGGCTGAACTCATCCTGTTACCGTAATTTATTAATGATTGAGGCAGAATTAATTTGTTAATTCTGCCTCAATCTTGTTATTCTCTAAAAAAAACATTTAGTAATTTCAAATTAATCGATTTGGATATTGATGAACTCCGAAAATTATATAGAAAATGTGAAACTCTGGATTCAGGCAGCAAGACCTCGCACGCTTCCTGCCGCTGCAGCACCTGTCCTGGTTGGACTCGCATTGGCTTTTAATACTACGCAATTTAATTATTCTTCAGCACTGGCATGCCTGCTCATTTCTTTGTTGATGCAAATTGCAGCTAATTTTGCTAATGATTTGTTTGATAATATAAAGGGAAGTGACACACCTGACCGGCTTGGACCTGTCCGGGTTACGTCAGCAGGATTAATTTCACCAGGAAAGATGAAAATTGCTGTAATTGTGACAATTGCAGCTGCAGCGCTCCTGGGTTGTTATCTGATTTGGATCAGGGGAATTCCAGTCCTTGTTCTGGGATTATTGGTCATTCTGGCTGCACTTTTGTATACTGGCGGTCCATTTCCCTATGGTTATTTTGCCCTGGGCGATATTTTTGTTTTTTTGTCTTTTGGTCTGGCAGCAGTTTGCGGGACTTATTTTGTTCAGGCGGGAAATGTATCTTTGACAGCAATCATTGCTTCAATTCCAGTCGGATTATTAATTGTCAATATTCTCGTCGTTAATAATACAAGGGATATCAATACTGATCGAACAGCAAACAAAAAAACACTCGCTGTGGTGTTAGGCAGAAATGCCATGACAGCAGAATACCTGATTTGTTTACTTGCTTCATATATGGTTCCCGTATATATGGTATTAAATAAAATGAGTTCAATCTGGGTATTTTTAATCTTTGTTTCATTACCTTCAGCATTTATTGTTGCAAGGGATTTTGTATCAAAAACCGGTCGAGAACTAAATGTAACATTGGCAAAAACTGCCCAGCTTGCATTGTTTTACTCATTGCTTTTTGCAGCTGGTATTTTGCTTTTTCCCTAATAGAAAAAAAACATTAAAAAGTGAGAGATATATGACACAAACTGAAATTAAACTTGAGAGAAAATCATTAACTCGTTTTGCCTGGCTTTCCATTGGTGCGGCAGTTACAACCATAGTAATGAAGGCTGCGGCATATTATTTAACTGGATCTGTTGGTCTGTTATCAGATGCCATTGAATCGATTGTCAACTTACTTGGGGCATCCATGGCATTGATGATGCTGATCATCGCAGCGAGACCAGCTGATGACGACCATACATTCGGTCATAGTAAGGCTGAGTATTTTGCGAGTGTGTTTGAAGGAATATTAATTCTTGTTGCTGCTGCAGGTATTTCTTACACCGCAATTGATAGAATTCTCAATCCTAAACCGCTAGAGCAGGTTGGATTTGGTCTGCTTGTTTCAGTTGGTGCGAGCCTGGTGAATTTTGTTGTAGCAAAAGTTTTGATGAATGCGGCGAAGAAACATAACTCCATCACCCTCGAAGCTGATTCTCAGCATCTCATGACAGATGTATGGACCTCTGTCGGAGTTATTGCTGGAATTGGTGTTATATCAATTACCGGATGGGCGAGACTTGATCCAATAGTGGCTTTGATTGTGGCGGGTAATATTGTCTGGACCGGTATTGGATTAGTGAGAAGGTCGGTTGACGGTTTGATGGATATTTCATTACCGGCAAGTGAAATTGAAACACTTGAAAGAATTATGCTCAGTTTCCGCGAAAAGAATGTTGAATTTCATGCCCTCCGAACCCGGCAATCTGCCTCAAAACGGTTTATCTCGGTTCACATGCTTGTGCCTGGAGAGTGGACTGTTCACGATGCCCATCATTTTGCTGAAGACTTCGAGTATGAAATTCGCTCGGCATTAGGGGAGGCTGTTATTTCGACCCATCTCGAACCGGTTGAAGATGAAATATCAATGATGGATATTTACGAAAATTAATTTTTTTAACGGTTAAATTTAACAGGAATCAGGCTTGCAGTTTTTCCCATTCTGCAAGCCTGTTATCCATCTCTTTTTGGACAACCTGGTATTCATTTCCTAATTTTACAATCCCGGCAGGATCAATGCTGGTATTTTCCAATTTATTCGCAATTTCAGCCAGTTTAGACTCTAATTTTGAAATTAGATTTTCGAGCTCCTGTAGTTGAGCTTGTTTTCTGCGTTCTTCCTTTGATGCAGCTTGCTTTGAAGAAGCTTTGTTAGCTTGTGCTGGCTGGACCTTCGCGGCAGGAGAATCCGTAATTTTGACCCCGGCCAGACGCTCCCGCTCTTCGCGCATTTGAGAATAGGTTCCCTTGAAAATGGAAAGTGTTGAATCGTTGGGTAAAATTTCCCAAATCTGGGTGGATAAAGCGTCCACCAGGTAGCGGTCATGGCTGACGAGTAATATTGTTCCCTGGTACTCTTCCAAAACCTGCTCAAGGATTTCTTGAGATGGAATATCAAGATGATTGGTAGGTTCATCAAGCAGCAAAAGGTTGGTATCTTCCAGGGCCAGCTTTGCAAGTGCAAGGCGTCCGCGCTCGCCCCCGGAGAGGACATCTACTTTCTTGTAGGCATCATCACCGCTAAACAGAAATTTTCCAAGATAGTGCCTGGCGTCAGCCTGCAGCATTTGAGGTGCGGCGGTTTGAATTTCCTGAATCAGGGTGTTGGCTGGATTTAATCCTTCATGAGCCTGGGCAAAATAGCCGATATGCAGGCTTGAGCCAAGAATTACTTCTCCATCCAGCGGGGGCAGCTGGCCAAGAATTGTCTTGAGAAATGTACTTTTTCCGGCACCATTTGGACCGATTAGCGCGGCACAATCTGTGGGTCGCAGTTCGATATCCGGTGATGAGAATAAATAGTTATCCGGCCATCCGACTTTTAATTCAGTGCTCCGGATCACCATCTCGCCTGAACGTTTTTCTGCACGCAGGTGTAAATGCAGTCTTGGCGGACGGATATCTGGTAAATGCAAGGCACGAACACGTTTTTCTGCTTCATCCACCCCAAATGGGCTGGTGCTTGTTTCCACATCCAGCTGTGCCCAGTTTGAATTGACCGCTGCATCCATGCCAACCTGTTCGATCGCCTGAACTACACGCGATAATCTTTTGAGCTTACCTTTAGCCTGAAGGGTATTTTGACCTGCGATATTTTTCTTGATGTATTCAAGGTCTTTGACTAATTTATTCTTTTCGGATTCAAAGACTTCGAATCTTCGCTCCCAGCGTTCCTGTCTCTGCCTGAGGTAATGACTGTAATTCCCTTTGTATTCTTCGATACCAGCCGCCGTCATTTCTAAAATTCCATTTGCTGCTTTATCAAGGAAATACCTGTCATGTGAAACTATAACGGCTGAGCCTTCCCACTGACCGAGATAGCCTTCCAGCCATTCAACGGCCGCCATATCTAAATGATTGGTTGGTTCATCGAGCAAGAGCAGGTCAGGATTAGAAAGTAATAACCGGGCAAGGAAAGCCCGGGTGCGCTGCCCCCCGGAGAGGTGGTCAAGGCTTAGCGCGTAGTCATCTGATGTAAATCCAAGACCATACAAAACCTGGCGAATCCTGGTCTGGTAGGTATAACCGCCCCTGCGTTCAAATTCATGCTGCAGTGACCCATATTTTTCGATCAGCATAGGGTCATTGTTTGCCATTTCATGTTCGAGTTTTGAAAGCTCTTCCTGCTGCTGAATAATATCGGCAAAAACACTTTCGCAGACGTCCCATAAGGTCCCTGTCATTTGGAAATCTGCTTCCTGGGGAAGATAACCTAACCTGACATTGCGGACTTTGTGTAAAATACCTGAGGAGACCTCGTCCACTCCTGCCAGAATGCGCAGCAAAGTCGTTTTTCCGTCACCATTTGGACTAACGATGCCAAGGCGCGCTCCTTTTTCGATACCAAAAGACAAGCCAGCGAAAATGTCGCGGTGGCCATAAGATTTAGAGATGTTGGATACAGTGATCAGCGGCATATAATGTTTTCAGTAGTTGTACGACCATGTTTTATTAGGTTCATAAATATTGATTTTATGTGACCTTGATTGAATTACAAAAAAAATAGGAATAATTATTTCAGGATTAGTGCAGTTATTGTTCGTCCAAATCCAACGGCCAGCAGACCGACGATAACATTTCCGATGATATTTGCAGAAGCAAACATAAATTCACCGGAGCGGGCAAGGTTTACCGTATCGTTTCCAAAGGAAGAAAATGTTGTAAAACCGCCGAGGAAACCAAAAAACAGGAAGACCCTGTATTGATTATTAATAATATCCCGGCTTTCCGATATTTGCGAAAGAACACCAATAATAAGGCAGCCGATAATATTCACGGCTAGCGTTCCTAAAGGGAATACAGAAGATTTGGAAAAAGTTTGCACCCATGAACCCGTAAGATAGCGGGCAATTGAACCAATCGCGCCGCCCAGACCGACGAGAATTATATTTATCATGCAGGAGTTTCCTCAGGCGGTTTCATGGTTTGGAAACTTCTATACAATAAAAGATCGTACACAATTTTCAATCCGCCGCAAAGAAAAAATGGCAGCGAAATCAGTGATGGAATTCCAAATAAAAATCCGGTGATTGCGGGTGATACAGATGCGCCTACTGAACGGGCAATCCCTGTAATTCCTGATGCTGCGGATCTTTCATCCGGCGAAACGACTGCCATTGTGTAGGATTGCCTGGTCGGCACATCCATCTGAGAAATGCTAAAACGGAGAAGCAGGACGGTAATCGCCAGAGGCAGATTAGGCATCAGGGGAACAAGCATCAGCAGGATGTTGGATGGGATATGGGTAAATACCATGGTGTTAATCAGCCCTATCTTCCGGGCAATTTTTATGGCAAGCAATGATGATATACCGGCCAAAACATTTGCGCCAAAAAAGATACTTCCTAAAATTCCAGGATTGATGCCATATTTAACATGGAACCAATAAGCGATCATACTTTGGACAATCAGGCCGCCTGCGAAAGCATCCAGGGCAAATAATGCGCTCAGTTTCAATATAACCTTTTGAGATTTATGGAGGCCAAACAATGGTAATTTTGCTGTGTCCTGCTGCCCAGCCACCTTTTTTACTTCAATCTGTGGTGTCAGGAAGAAGAAAATAACCATCAGGATCAATCCCCCTGCAGCATACCCGGTGAGTACGAGGCGATATGCTTCAAGGGCAGTTCTTCCTTGAATTTGAAGTAGCTGGGCAAGCCATCCACTGGATAATGCACCTGCAGCTGTGGCGAAAGACCCCGCGAGGTTGTACCAGGCAAAAACTTTTGTTCTCTGCTCATCAGAAATGATTTGGGAAAGGCCTGCCTGCTCTACGGATAAAAAAGGCCCAATCTCATTTCCGCTTGGACTGATCACTCCAATGATCGCGGCCACCAGGAGAATAAAATAATTATTAGTCAGCAGGAAAACAAAACCTGCGCCTGCCATTAATAATGCTCCAATCATTAATGTTTTTTTTCTGCCAAATCTATCTGCCGAGGTCGTCAGCCACAGTGATATTCCAGCATCTCCAACAAGTGTCATTGTAAAAAGGAGACCGATTTGACCTTCTGTCAGGCCAACCTCTGATAGATACAATGCAAGAATTACAGATAAAAAACCGTAAAAAAATAGGCGGATTGTTCGGGTTGAAAAAAGGACTGAAAAATCGATTGGAAGGCTGTTCATTTTTTTATTACATCCATCCTGCACCAGGCATAAAGTGCATCATAGATTTCTAATTGATGCTCGATATTTTCCGGGTCATAAGGGAACCGGATACTGTAACCGCTGGCAATCGCTTCCAATCCGCGTGCGATGGGGTCATTATCAATATCTTCGGAGACATCTGCAGCGTGAATTATTTTTGCCATTCGGAGTAAGCCTGGATCTTTCAGGTCATACTTCAGAATAATTGATTCGAACGAACAGCGGTTATCACGATGGCCGAGTTCAGCACCTGTCACGTCAAATGGAATAGCTCCGTTCTCCCTTGAAATATTCTCGATTTGATTGGAAGGAGCGAAAATGAATTCAGCTTCATTATCGATGAAGCGGGTGATCAGCCAGGGGCAGGCAACACGGTCAACATGTACGTGGGAGCGGGTTATCCATTTCATGAATTATTCCTTGTTACAGAAAGTATTTTATGAACAAATATGATTATTCTTCTTCGTCCGGCATATGAGTTTCTGGAATATGAACAGGCTGCTCTTTACCCAGCTCAAGAGAACGCTGATAAGCGGCCCATACTGCGCGGGATATTGCAGTACGAAATCCCGCTTTTTCAAGATAATACAGCGCTTCAGCAGAAGTACCGCCCGGTGAAGTGACCTGGTTTCTAAGCGCTGAAACGTGAAGATCGTTTGTTTTATAAAAATCTACAGATCCGCGGATTGTTTGAACAACAAGCTGTTCAGCGATCCGCCGGGGAAATCCCATGTGCACACCGGCATCAATCATGGCTTCCATGAACATAAATACATAGGCTGGGCCGGTTCCGGAAAGGGCAGTTGCCATGTCCAGGTAGTGCTCATCTTCAACATAAACTTCCTGCCCAAGGGCACTCAAAATTGCCCTGGAAATCTCTTTTTGTTCGCTGGATACTGCTGCAGATGTTGTCCAGACCGTAATACCTTCACCAATTTGAGCCGGCGTATTCGGCATGGAACGTACGATCATATTGTGCCCAACACCTTTACTGATCTTGCGGATCGTCGCTCCGGCGATAATTGAAATGATTAGAGCTTCTTTTTGAATAGAACCTTTAAGGTGTGCCATCACCTCGGTTAACCTTTGGGGCTTAACAGATAGCACAATCACATCTGCTTTTTTTGATGCTTCTGCATTATCCAAAAAAGGAATCACGCCATATTTTTCATACAGCGAGTCACCGCGTTCTTTTCGCGGACCAGCAACCAATAAGTGATCGGGTTTGGCAAGATCCTGCCTGATCAAACCGCTCAGCATGGCCTCTGCCATTGCTCCTGGACCAATAAATGCGATTGTTTTATTCAGCATAATTCTCTCCAAATAGATTGATCAATTATTGAAAATAACCCAATGCCATCCGTAATTTTTCTTCAACTTCGTCCGGCGCAGTCCTGGAAATGGATTGAAGGGCGGATTGGGCTTCGACGACTGAATACCCGAGAGCTGTAAGTGCGGCCAGGACTTCCGAGTCGGTATCTGATAAAGATGCAAAGTTTTCTAGTCCGGAGGCCGGCTTGAGACGGTCTTTGAGATACAGCTGCATTTTCTGGGCAGTTTTTTTGCCAACACCAGGAACCCGGCTGAGTAAATCAGGTTCATCAGAATAAACCGCCCTTTGAATTGCATCAAGGGTGAGTGTTGAAAGAACCGATAGCGCCAGTTTTGGCCCGACCCCGTCGACTCCCAACAATGTGTTGAATAACTGCCGATCAGCTGTTGTTTCAAATCCATACAATGACAATTCAGTTTCCCTGACAATCAGGTGAGTGACCAGTAACACGATCTCGCCATTCGCATACTTCGATAAAAGCGGTTTGGGAACAAAAACTCGGAACCCAACACCTGTTATATCAAGGATCAGGGCATTTTCTTCAATTTGGGTAATTTCACCGCGCAGGGAAGCTATCATTCTGTGTATCTCTTTGTATTTAGATGTGTTA
>CAZBRI010000108.1:0-8593 GCA_964494055.1 uncultured Anaerolinea sp. | reverse complement strand
TGGATTATTCAGCGTCATCAAAATTGCCGGGAGAACTGGCAGCAGAAATTGAAAGGGCGTCTGAATTTGACACCATGTATACTCTGCAGGTGGAGGAAATTGACCCGGCGTCTGAACTTTTCTCCCTCAGAAAAAGAAGAAATTCAGCTGCCGCGCGTTCGTCACTTGAATTTTTAGAAAAACAACGTCCCGACACTGTCCTGATCCCGAATGCCCTGGTCACCGAGCTGGCAGTTTTTTACCAGGTCGCCAGGCACCTGGATCTGCAGACCGTGACATATGAATTTAACGATCAGCGTGAACAAATCTGGCTGTCTCAAAACCAGGTCGTTATGCACCAAAATACAGATCAACTTTGGAAAGCAAAGGGACAAATCCCATTGTCTGAACCCGAAAGAGAAAAAATTGCAGGCCTGGAAAATGCCCGTACCAGTGCATCAAAGTACGGCAAAGGCACCCGTTTCTGGCAGGATGTCGCATCTGTCGGCGGCGAAGCGCAGCGCAGTGCCCTTGGGCTGGATTCCCGGCCTGTTGTCCTGCTGGCCACGAACGTTCTGGGTGACAGCCTGACACTTGGCAGGAATATTTTCACGGCTTCGATGGCAGAATGGATCTCAAAAACTGTTCTTTACTTTGCCAGCCGCCCTGATGTGCAGCTTGTTGTCCGCATCCATCCGGGTGAAAGACTGATGAAAGGCCCTTCCAGCCTGGATGTGATCAACGCTGCCCTTCCCTCACTCCCGGAAAATATCCGCTTGATTTCGCCGTCAGAAAAAATTAATACTTACGATCTGATGGAAATTGCCAGCCTTGGCCTGGCCTACACAACAACCGTCGGAATGGAAATGGCCATGCGCTCCGTACCTGTCATATTGGCAGGTCAAACACATTACAGGGGCCGCGGTTTTACCTATGACCCTCAGACCTATGATGCTTATTTTGCCGATCTTGAAAAGATACTCAACGATCCGTCTGCTTACAGGTTGACACAACAGCAGGTGGAAACGGCCTGGAATTACGCTTATAGATTTTTCTTCGATTTCCCGCACCCGTTCCCCTGGCGTTTGATGCATTTCTGGAAAGATCTTGAAATATGGCCTGTCTCCAGAGTACTCACCCCTGAAGGAATATCAGAATTTGGCAGAACTTTCGATTTTCTCGCCGGTAACCCCGTCGAATGGACAAACAAAAGCTAAACGACCATGACAGACACAAAACAAAAAGTCCGCGAGTTTTATGACGAAATAGGCTGGCAGCAGGAAGCTGACGGCAGTTATCAGAATGCCCGGTATGAAGACCTTCGTCCCGTATCCGCTGAATATATTCACAAAACACGGCTGCGAGTCAACCAGGGTTTGATACCAACCGGACAATACTTGCTGGATGCCGGCTCAGGTCCTGTTCAATACCAGGACTATCTGACCTACTCAAAAGGCTACGAGAAGCGGGTTTGCCTGGATAT
The DNA here is from genome assembly GCA_964494055.1 of uncultured Anaerolinea sp. GTDB lineage: Bacteria > Chloroflexota > Anaerolineae > Anaerolineales > Villigracilaceae > UBA5195. Next base: position 7,131 of record CAZBRI010000108.1, on the reverse strand, counting down.
TTCCATTCAGGCCTTGCGTGAAGCGCGTGAACGCATCGGTCAGCATGGCCTGTTCGTAGTTGCCGACCTCTCGAAGCTGCCATTCAAATCAGACACCTTCGATGGCGAAGTCTCCATGCACGCCATCCATCACCTCGCCCTTGAAGAGCATCCCGGAGCATATGCGGAGCTTTACCGTGTGCTTAAACCGGGAAGAACAGCAGCGATCGTCAACGGCTGGCATGAACCGCTTCTAAGCCGCATGGCAGAGCCATTAATCGCCTTGATGAGAAAACTGTCCGGGAAATCCGCCAAGAAAAAAAAGAACTGGCTGGATGAAGATGCGCCAGCCGGTACCTTTGTGCGAAAAATGACACCGGAATGGCTTAAAAGGGAAATTGGTAGTCTGTATCAGCTTGAAATCAAACCCTGGCGCAGCATGTCCACACGTTTGTTACGCTGGTTTGTACATCCAAAACTCGGCGGCAAATTCTTCCTCCGTTTTGTGTTTTGGCTGGAAGATCTCTTCCCCGGTTTTTTTGGTGAAAATGGTCAATACCCCCTGATCATTATCAAAAAATAATTTCAAGGTATGGCAGTTTTTCCAACCAGATAAAGGTTTTACTCAATCCTGAAAATCTGCGTCCAGCAAATCCGTGTAGTTATGCAGGCAGCTTACATCATGGTTTCACAGGCAGACACAGAACAGGTTCAGCACTGCTATAAATGATAAAATCAAACGATTCAAATATGTCAGGCAAGCGAAAAATCGATTTCAGATTTAATAACATTGATTGAATAGCATGTTATTAAATAATTTGGAGGCAAAATGGACTGGAAAGACAAAGTTGTATTGATCACCGGCGGCACAGGTTCCTTCGGTAAAAAATTTATCAAGCTGCTTCTGGCTGAAAAACAACCCAAAAAGATCATCGTCTTCAGTCGTGACGAACTCAAGCAGCATGAAATGCGCGTTAATGGTTATGATCACCCATCCCTGCGATATTTTATCGGTGATGTACGTGATCGCGAACGCCTGGAACGTGCCATGCACGGGGTGCACATCGTCGTTCACGCCGCTGCCCTCAAACAGGTACCAGCCTGCGAATACAATCCCATGGAAGCCGTCAAAACTAACATCATGGGTACCTCCAATGTCCTGGAAGCCGCCCTAGACGCCGGTGTCCTCAAAGTTCTTGCACTCAGTACCGATAAGGCGGTCAGTCCTGCCAATCTTTACGGCGGTACAAAACTGGTCGCAGAAAAACTGGTCATTCAATCCAATAATTATGCTGCCGGTTCAGGCACGCGTTATGCCTGTGTGCGTTACGGCAACGTTGTCGGCTCACGCGGGTCTGTCGTCCCGCTCTTTATCAAAATGCGCAGCAGCGGAAAAATCACGATCACCGACGAGCGCATGACCCGCTTCTGGCTCTCGCTTGAGCAGGGTGTACATTTCGTGATGAACTGTATCGAACAAATGGAAGGCGGCGAGGTATTTGTCCCCAGGATTCCAAGCACAAAAGTGATCGACCTTGCCCGAGCCATCGCCCCTGAAGCTAAAATCGATATCATCGGCATTCGCCCCGGTGAAAAGCTGCATGAAGACCTGCTGTCAGAAGATGAAGCCCGCAACGCCGTCGAGAGAGATAATATGTACATCATTATCCCGCCTGAAACACTCTGGAACAGGAATCAGCATTACGCTGGCAATCCTCTGCCGGAAGGCTTTTCATATACCAGTGACAATAATACCGAATGGCTGGATGTTGAAGGTATTAAGAAATATATTGCCCCGTTTGAAGAAGCATTTGCCAGCGGCAGCCTGGAAGGGTAAGGTTTCCTTTTGTTGAAAATTGCTGTCACCGGCGCGTCAGGTTTGCTGGGTTTGAATCTCTCCCTTTTGGAAGGCAGCGGGGTTGAGATCACTGGTATCGACCGCAGCAAGCTGGAAAGAACCCCTTTTGAGCTCCTGCGTGCCGACCTGCTTGAACACGGTGTGATCGAACACCTGCTCGACACGATCAAACCGGACGCAGTCCTGCACACTGCAGCAAATGCCAACGTGGATGCCTGCGAAGTGGACCCTGCCGGGGCACGCCGTCTGAATGCTGACCTGCCGGGTGAGCTGGCGGTCGCCTGTTCAAAAAGAGGCATCCGCCTCATGCACATCTCCACTGACGCTGTCTTTGATGGATCTCTTGACGGGATCTACACCGAGGCAGATCTTCCCAACCCGCTCGGGGTTTATGCACACACCAAACTGGACGCTGAAAAGAATGTCCTGTCAACCGACTCTCATGCCATCGTCGCCCGTGTAAATTTTTTCGGCTGGAGCCTGGATGGAACCCGCTCCCTGCCTGAATACTTTTTAAATAAATTAACTGCCAATCAGCCCTGCAACGGGTTTTCTGATGTCATCTTCTGCCCGATGTTTGTGGGCGATCTTGCCAGAACACTCAGGTTGATGCTGGAAAAAGAACTTTCCGGTCTGTATCATGTAGTCGGTTCAGAAGCCATTACCAAATTCGAGTTCGGGCAGCGCATCGCCCGGCAGTTTGGCTGCGATCCTGCACTGGTTATCCCCAGATCAGTCGATGATTCAGGTTTAAAAGCCCGGCGTTCACCCAATTTACACCTGTCTATCCACAAGTTATCCACCGCGCTGCACCAGGATATACCCTCTTTTTCCACCGGAATCACCGAGTTTTATACACAGGCTCAACAGGGTTATCCACAGAAAATGCGCAGTTATCAACAAATCAGCTAATTTTTTCCACATTTCTAAAGAGGTAAGCATGGAATTTAAAATCGGAAACCGGCTCATTGGTTCAAATCAACCAACATATTTCATCGCTGATATCGCCGCCAATCACGATGGCGACCTTGAACGTGCAAAAATGCTCATTCACCTGGTAAAAGAAGCCGGCGCAGATGCAGCCAAGTTCCAAAATTTCCAGGCACCCAAGATCGTCTCCGATTACGGCTTCACACACATGAACAGCCAGGTCAGTCACCAGGCAGCCTGGAAAAAATCCGTCTTCCAGGTCTACACTGAAGCCTCAGTACCGCTCGGGTGGACACCCATCCTGGTCGAAGAGTGCCAGGAAGCTGGAATTGACTATTTCACCTCACCCTATGATTTTGAATCAATCGAAGCCGTTGACCCGTACCTGCCGGCATACAAGATCGGTTCTGGTGAGATCGATTGGATCGAATCACTGGAATTGATGGCTTCCAAAGGCAAACCGGTGATCATCGCCACCGGCGCATCAAACATCGGCGAAGTGCAAAAAGCTGTGCATGCCATTCTGGCCAAAAACAAACAGCTGGTGCTGATGCAGTGCAATACAAACTACACTGCCAGCCCAAAAAATTACGACTTTATCAACTTGAATGTATTAAAAACCTATGCAGCCATGTTCCCGGAAGTCGTTCTGGGCTTATCGGACCACACCCATGGCAATGCCACCGTGCTTGGTGCGGTTGCTCTGGGAGCGCGCGTCATTGAACGGCATTTCACAGACAGCAATGACCGCGAAGGACCTGACCATAAATTTGCAATGAACCCGGAAGCCTGGGCACACATGGTCGCCGAAACCCGTCAGCTGGAGCGCGCACTTGGCCGGGCAGATAAAATGATCGAAGGCAATGAACAGGACACACAGGTCGTTCAGCGGCGCTGCCTGCGCGCCGCCCGCGAAATAAAAGCCGGAGAAACATTCACACGTGAAATGATCGATGTACTCCGCCCTGCAGCACCGGGAGCTATTAAACCGGATCAGATCCAGAATGTGATCGGAACCCGGGCATTGCAAGACATGCCCTTCGGCAAGGAATTACGCTGGACAGATCTGGGCAGCTGAGCACCTTTCCCGGGTCAGCATTTTTATGAAGATCATCTATTTTTCGCTCGATTACACACCTCATGATCAACGCTTTCTCTCAGCCCTATCTAAGACAGAGCATGATGTGTATTACGTGCGGCTGCAGCGCAGCGGACGGCAGACTGAAGAACGTCCCATCCCGGAGAATATCAAGGTTGTTCGCTGGGCAGGCGGAAAAAGAGCTTTTTCCTGGCTCGAACTTCCAAAAATGGTCCTGGATTTTCGGCGCATCGCAGCTGAAATCCAGCCCGATATCATTCACGCCGGCCCCATCCAAACCTGTGCCTTTATTGCCGTCCTGGCGGTCTTCAAAAAATACCCGATCCTGTGCATGTCCTGGGGCTTTGATCTGATGAAGGATGTAGACCGCAGTGCATGGTGGCGTTTTGCAACAGGCTATACCCTCAAACGCAGCAGTTTTTTTACCAGCGATGCCTTTATTACCCGCAGCAAGGCTGTCTCTCATGGAATGAACCCCGGCAAAACAGTTGTTTTTCCCTGGGGAGTGGATCTCGCTCACTTTCAACCGCAGCCGCGGCAGCAGCCTGTTGGACAGGCATCGGTATTCACCGTTTTCTGCAACCGCAGCTGGGAAATTAACTACGGGGTGGATTCCCTGGCAAGGGCATTTGTACTCACCGCTCAGCAGCGGCCCGAAGCACGCCTGATGCTCCTTGCAGGCGGTTCACAGGGTCCTGTCATCCGGCAGATCCTGGAAGACGGCAAAGTGCTGGACCGGGTGCAGTTTGAAGGTCAGATCGGCCAAACCGACCTGCCTGTCTTCTACCGCAAAGCTGACCTTTACATTTCCCCATCCCATATCGATGGTTCATCGGTTTCACTGATGGAGGCACTTGCCTGTGGACTCCCCTGCCTTGTTTCTGATATCCCCGCCAACAAGGAATGGGTGACAGAGGATCATAACGGCTGGTTATTCCCGGATGGGAATGCAGATGCACTGGCAGAAAAGATCATGAACGCAATCGATCACCGGCGCTCCCTGGAACAGATTAGTTTGAATGCACGGAAAACCGCTGAGACAAAAGCCGATTGGTCAGCCAATTTCAATAAACTTCTCTTCGCCTACGAGGAAACATACAAAAATGCCTGATACTGTCGCCATCATTCAGGGCCGTATGGGATCATCCCGTTTGCCGGGCAAGGTTCTGCGCGATATCGGCGGTAAACCCATGCTCCAGCATGTGATTGAACGTGTTTCCCTGGCAAAAACTCTGCAGCTGGTGATGACCGCTACCAGTACCGATTCTGCTGACGAGCCTATCGCAGATTACTGCGCTGCAAATGGTATTCCCTGCTATCGCGGTTCACTCCATGATGTCCTGGATCGTTTCTACCAGGCTTCCAAATGGCAGAATGCCCGGACCATCGTCCGCATCACCGCCGACTGCCCGCTGATCGATCCGGTTCTGATCGACCAGGCCGTTCAGCTGGTCACAAATTCAGACTCATCCCATAATTTCGACTTTACCGCCAACCGCCTCCCGCCTCCTTATCACCGAACCTTCCCGATCGGCCTGGATGTAGAAGTTTGTACCTTTGCTGCATTGGAGCGGGCCTGGCGTGAATCAAAAGAGACTTTTCACCGGGAACATGTCATGCCTTATCTTTATGAAGGTGTTGAACTGGCGGCAAAAGCTGGCAATATTTCCACGGGCACGTCTCTCAGGGGCTTTCGAATCGGGATGACCAATCACACATCCGACCATGGCAGTCAGCGTTGGACAGTTGACACCCCGGAAGACCTGCTATTTATTGAACAGATCTATCAGCGGCTGGTCATCAATCAACTTGCCGGTCCGGGTATCAAACCATGTTTCAGCTGGCTGGATGTTCTGAGCATCGTCGAAAAAGAACCGGAACTGGCAATGATCAATTCGCAGGTCCGGCACAAAACAATGACCGAAGTGGATGAAAGGGCAATCAAGTGAGTCCCCTTTTAACCATTTTTTCTGCCCCTAAACCATTCACCGATCCGCACATTTCGGTCATTCAGCGCAATGCCATCACGTCCTGGACAAAAATCCCGGGTGCACAGGTACTGCTGCTGGGTGATGAAGCCGGTCTGCCTGAGGCAGCCCGGGAAATGGGTGTCCGTCTCGTCCAGGATATTCCGCGCAGCCCGAGCGGGGCACCCATAATGAGCACCATGTTCCAGCTGGCACGCAATACCTGTCCGGCCGGCCTGTACTGCATCGTCAATGCTGATGTCATACTTCTGCCGGAGATCATTGAAACCGCCCGGAAAATTGCAGAACAGCATGCAAAATTTGTTTTACTTGGACAGCGCTGGGATCTGGATGTTACAACACCCCTGGAATTTGAGCCGGTTTTCGGAAACTGGGTCGAAAAATTATCCGCCCGTGTCCGCAGCAGCGGCGAACTTCACCGTCCGGCAGGTTCAGATTACTTCCTGTTCCCTTCAGCCTGCTACGAAAACCTTCCCCCCTTCATCATTGGGCGCGCCGGCTGGGATAACTGGATGATCTATCATGCCCGTAAAAACGGTTTCCCGGCCATCGATGGCACACACGACATCACCATCATCCATCAAAGCCATGATTATGCCCACCTTCCGGGCGGCAAACCGCACTATAAGCACCCTGAAACTGCTGAGAACATCCGGCTGGCTGGCGGACGCCCCATGACACGCTTCACCATCCTGGATACCGATTACAGGCTGGAAAATGGACAGGTTCTCCCGCAAAAAATGGACAAAATTCATCTCCTGCGCAGGATCGAAACCTGGCCTTTACTCAAATTCAACTCCACCCGCCTTTCCAATCTTTTATGGCGGGCAGGCAAATGGCTGCATCTCAGGTAACTCATTTTCCCGTCAATAATTCAAATCCAGCCCGTTATCCAGGGTATTTTATGTTCAACAGGTAACCATGCGTAAAGGTCAAAATCCAGCCAAGTTTGTCAACCAGGTCATCAAGCCCGAACGGGTGACTGTTGCACTCCTTAACTTCATCCCCTTCATCAGCGGTTTTTACAGTGAAGCCCTGGATGTTTTGAAAATCAGCCTGGAATCGATGCGAACCGATGCCGGACTGCCGTTTGACCTGCTGGTATTCGATAACGGATCCTGCGCCGAGGTGCGGGATTTCCTCGTACAGGAAAAAGAAAATGGTCATATTCAGTACCTGCTGCTCTCAGAAAAAAATCTGGGTAAAGGCGGTGCCTGGAATATCATGCTGGCAGATCGGAAGAGCGTCGTGTAGGGAAAGAGTGTTCAGAGCCGTGT
>CAZBRI010000107.1:0-8667 GCA_964494055.1 uncultured Anaerolinea sp. | reverse complement strand
AGCTTCAGGTGACTGGAGTTCAGACGTGTGCTCTTCCGATCTCATCCTCGTCATCGGCTGCGACAAGATCTTCATCCCCCGCATCTCGGAACTGCTCTCCCTCTTCTGGCCCAAAAACCTCCCCATCGGCTCCGTCCCCGACCTCCGCGGCACCAGCTTCCTAAACTTCGGCCTCATCCTCTACCTCACCATCCTTCTGAGGCTAAAAGGAAAACGCCAGCAATAAAAGAAAATAATCACCACAAAAACAGCTGGAAGCAGCGAAGCAAATAATCTATCCCAAATTATTTTTCCCGGCAATCCAGTTTTCGATTCCTTACGATGTCTACAACCTTAAAAAGATTGCATCCTCTAAAAAATCCGTACTTTGGATTTTTTTGTCTCTCTAGCATGGAATTGGTTTGACTCCCCCAAAGAAATTGGTACTTCGGATTTTAATGTATCTATCTAGCATGGAAACGGTTTGCCTCCCCTAAAAAATCCGGTTTTTGGATTTTTTGGGGGAGGGCAGGGTGGGGGACCGCCTTTGACCTAATCCAACGCCGCCTCAATCGCCCGCCACACGCCCTCAATATCCGTCATAACCTCTTTATTCCAAAACCGCAAAACCCTGTACCCTTTAGAAACTAAAAAATCTGTCCTCTCAGCATCATAGTCAGCCTGCTCCAAATGCTGACCGCCATCGACCTCAATCACCAGCTTTTTCTTTACAGCACAAAAATCAACAATGTAATGACCAATAATAAACTGGTTGCGAAAATGCACATCCTTCAAACGGTGAGCCCGCAAACATGCCCACAGCCTCACCTCAGCCGGCGTCATATTTCGATGCAATTCCGTAGCCATTTCAATGAGCCGCTTATCGTGACTCGTCATATCACAACCATCCTGCCATACCCAAAAAAAGTTTTATCATTGGTCTTTCCCAAAATAAGGAACAATATTAATGTCCTGACATCAGCTCTAATTCTACCGGATAGTAATAGCCCAGAGTTTAATGTAACCTTTCGCGATTGTACCAAATTTCGATGTATTCAAAGTGCATATTCCAGCCTGGAAACGTTTTGCCTCCCCTAAAAAATCCCGTTTTTGGATTTTTTGGGGGAGTGCAGGGTGGGGGACCGCCATTGACCTTATATTTCCACCCTCCCGTACGCGTCAGTTAATTCTTCCAGCCCGGAAATGGTTTACCACCCAAAAAAATTCGTACTTCCAGCCCGCAAACGTTTTGCCTCCCCTAAAAAATCCGGTTTTTGGATTTTTTGGGGGAGGGCAGGGTGGGTGACCGCCTTTTGCCCTATTTTCCTGGGAATTTGGGCCCCCAACCCTACATCCCGGCGATGCTTTTTACACCTGCAGAAGCAATACTTTGCAGCACCGCCGCCGCAAACGTACCAATCCAACTCATAAAAACAGAACCCGGATCAGCCCCTTCATCCTCCGCCTGCCCCATCATTTCATCAAAACCCGACTTGAAGTCACCCGCAACCTCAGGTCCATAAAGCGCACTCATCACCGCTTCCAGTGATTTCTGATCGATCCTCACCAGCTCCCTGTTGAACGAAGAATCAGCGAACATACCGCCTTCTTTCAACTTTCCGGTGATAGCATGCCGGATATAATCATCCTCGATCGAAAAAGTCACCTTGTTATTCTCAAAGTCAAATATTGACTTCGAAATGATATTCATGAATTCCACATTGACATAATTCTCTTCCGGCGGATACTTCAGCCTGGCCTCATACCGCAAGCCTTTAATTCGTGTAACAGGTGTTTTCAGCAGGATGCTCAATTCCTGGTTGCTTTTGCCATCCAGCTCGCCGTACCTGATCAAAAGATCCATCACCAGGATGTCAATATCCTTCTTGTTAAAAGAGCCAAACCCGTTCGAAAGATAATGATCTAAAAAAGTACTCACAAATTCATCACTCTTCTTGATTATTAAATTTGCCATCGAGGACCATCCTGATCTATTTGGATTAAGGTATTGCAAAATTCAAAGCAGTGAAGCAATAATATTTATTTGCTGTTTATCGCATAAACGCCAGGTAATTGCTCACCCGTTGTAAATCCCTATGCAGATGAGTTACGAGTTCAAAAAAGACTTTGAATGTGGCAAAATCATAGATCATGTTATCCAATTCGGAATCTTTCTTTTCCACGAATTGGTTATTGTGCATGACCATGTTTCTCAGATTGTATATCTTCCCATCGATAGGCGGGCTGATCAATTTTTCATGTTTGGTAAACTCTACCAAATCTGTCAGGTAGAAGACCTCAAAAGCAGGCAATTTCTTTTTTCTGCCTTTTTCATTGTACTCACGAATTTTTTCCGTATAAATTTTGACCGTCTTTTCGGATTCAGTAGATGATTTTTTTTCAAAATAGCCGATCATGCTTGTGTTATCGTATCCATGCAGAATAAGCAGCGACCGTAAAGCCCGTTCATAATTAAAAAGCAATTCATAAAGATACAGGCTCACGACCGGCTTGTTGTAATCCGAAAAATGTACCACGCCGCTTAATTCATTCCCGTTATAAACCAGAAGCAATGGCTGAACCGCGAATTTTTCAAGAACAGCTGCCGAGAATAAATTCACATCCCCGTTGATAAAATCGTTTTCATCAATTATTTTTTCAATGAATTTCTGCGTCTCATCATCTCTTTTGAAAATCACCCACGGATCATCAAGCGCAGGTAAATATTCAATATCCCGCACCTGGCAGAATGTGAAGCATTTTTCTGCAAGAGCAGGTTCGAAGAAAAGAATTCCTTCAGTTTGAATATCAGAAATGGTAAGTTGTTTCATATTGACCATAAGGTGCCTCTGCACAATTAAGTTCTCTTTCTGGTTGAGAAATTTGATCCTGAATGGCTAATTCATTTTTGTGTTGGTCAGTCCACGCAAACTGTAATTTTCGCAAAAAATTTGTTGTCGGAAAGGATTTTTGTAATTTCCCTAAATATTTTTTCATGCCTGCCAACTTAATCCTGTTCTTCTGTAATTTCAATTTCATGTTTCAACACGACTTTCCATGTAGTGTAAACTAACTTCAGTTCTCTTTGCCAGAAAGTAATTTCGCTATCTTTATCAGTTATTCGGCCAAGTTCTCTAGCCAACAGGAAAAATCCCTTGCCTGGTGAACCATTAACATTTGTTGCAACCGCACTTAGCATTGGACGGCCCTTTGCTGTTTCATCTCTTGAGATTTCGCCAAGGATCAATCCAATAACCCTGCCCATATTATTTCCCTGCGTCGGCATACCCAGTATTTTGGCGATCTCCTGGTATGTTACGGTCCCGCGATATTTAGCGGCAGTGATTAATTCAGTGTAAACAAACGAATATTCTTTTGTTCCGCGGAAGTGATTTACAGGATTGTTCATTTTTTTCTATTGTAGCTTTGCTGTGAGATTTTTTCAATTCTGCTTCAGATCGTTAAATAAACGAGCTTTTTTGTTTTCGTGAAACAGAGAATGACACTCTCTGCACAAAACAGTCAAGTCTTCTACTTTTTCATTACCGATATCATATTTCCGATGATGAACATTAAGGTTTTCTGTTGAATCGCATACCTGGCACTTGCCATGTGCCCTTTTAATTGCAACAATTCGTGTCATTTTCCAACGAACTGAGGAAAGGTATTCATCGTAATTATTGTTTATAGTTCTAAAATTGAAGCGAATTTTCCCCAATATTTCATTTTCAAGTTTTAATGTTTCAAGAAGTAATAAATCAGCCCATTTTTCTGATTCAATACTGTTATTTGCTTTATACCAAAATCGGAACGCATTTTTTGCATCATGCAGCCCGTGAGTTGTAAAATATTTATTTTCATAAAATAGGGCAACAACATTATAAAATTTGTTTCGGAACAGCCACTTTACTTCATTTCGATAAAATGTTGTTCCGTTTTCCAGCTTTTTTAGAATTTCAAAAAGTGTTGGGTCAATTAAATCTTGTGTATAACTAATTGAATATTTCCGTATTAATCGAAAAAACTCATCATTAATTTTTATTTGTTCTACCTTTTCTTTTTCAATAATTTTCTCGTTAAGGATTAAATTAATATGTTCTTTATTTTTTACCGGAATTTCAATTATAAAATCTTCCTTTTTTACTTTTTTCCAATATATTATTGGTTCACTTCCGATTTCTGGATTTTCATATTTAATCCAAAAATTTCTATTTTTTACATCAGTAATAAAACCAATCTCATTGTTGGGATTTACAATTCGCTGTCCTACAAGCTCGTTCCAAAAATTGTCATATTCCCCACCCATTAATTCAAAATAATACTTAAGCCCAATGTATGCTTGATTGATTATTTGTTCCATATATTTTTTTGTAATTAATTAATTCCTGATTTTTGCTTATTTCACAACCTTGCCTGGAAACTAATGAGCTTTCTTCGCAAAACCCATCACGATCTTGTCACATTCGCTACATTTATACATGCCATAATCGGATAGAAGTGAATCACCTTGTGTTTTTTCAAACATGGGAACAACTACTAAAGGTACCGACACTTATATCTGCACTTCAGCAGACAAAGGGGTCGATATTTGCTCATCAGTTCTTACTTCTTCATCAATAAGAACTGATGGCTTCTCTGTACTACTCTCTACAATAGAAATCTCATCTTCAGTCAAGCCATACAATTGATACACTAGGCGGTCTATTTGGGTTTCCATCGAGGATGTGTCTGCAGTAGGGTCATCACGCTTGAGAGCGATGATTTGTGTGGCAAGTTTTTCAAAGGGGCTTTGAACTAATATAGACACGATTGGAATAGGAAGTTGTCCAACAGTATTTGCTTGTATTTCGGAAAATACTGTTTTGGTTGATTTGAATTTTCCTTTATATACATAGTTCATTAATCGTGAGTTTAAAAGCGCAAGAAGATACTTCAGACTAACATGACTATTTTCTTTTAGATTTACAACAACTAATGTATTAAGTGCAAAATACTGCTCGTTATCATAGGCAAATATTAAGTTTTCCGAAACTCGCCTGAAAAAGAGTTTTTCATGTGATAAGAAAATATCTTTCCTCTTACATGAATGTATTCTTTCTAAATCCCAATCCATATACACGCCATCCCACTCAATTGAGTATTTGCGAATATTTTTCCCGTCTAATTTTTTAAAAAACCTGCCGTTAGGGTTTGATGTCCGCAATGAAAGACTTCTATCGCCTTTTAAAGCAATGGCCTGATTTATTTCACATAATTTATCAAGTGATTGCTTGTGTTTTGAAAAAATATTATCAATAATTTTGTTAGAATTTATGCTAATGGCATAATTATTATTAGAAAGAAATTCTGTATTTCGCTTGTGTTCGAGAATTTTCCTTGTTGATAAGTCATCTGTGTAAATGTCCACCCAATATTCTGCCACACGTTCTTTCCTTGCAAGAAGAGTAACATTTTCTACGACAGCGGTCTCAAATGGTAATTCTGAATACTGGACAACCGTTTTTAGACAATTTTCTTTAAGAAGTAATTCTCTTGTCGCACTATAATATTCCTGGGTCAGGATTGTATTTGGAATTATATAGGTAAGGCTACCTTGCTTTTTTAGGATTTCTATTGCTAAGTGAATAAAAAATATAAAGGTATTGAGTCGACCGCCAGATGTTTTATATCTTGTTTTTAAGTATTGTTTATACCAATCAGGAACACCTTCAACTTTTGACAACTGAACGTAAGGTGGGTTACCAATAACCACGTCAAAACCATCTAAAATCCCAAACATCCATTCCGGATCAAAGAACCCGGCGCTTGAGTTCTGATTATAGGGATCCCAACTCGCTAATAAAGCAGCAACTGTGCTTATCCACCCATCTATTTTTAACAAATCAGCCAACTCTTCGCGCAATATCTTATCTTGGTCTCGATATTTTGCTTTTGTACTTGGAGTACGCGCTGAAAAATGTTTACGGCGCGCCTCAGCCAGATCTTTTTCCTTTTTTTCAATTTGTGGGTTTCGCAGCATTAATTGTTGAGGCTTTTCAAGACCAATCAAAGTATTGGCGGCTACAAATTTTGTTTCCAGGTTGGGCAAGGGGCGAATACCGTGATTTGCCTTACTGGGATCAGTTTTCTGCTCAACCACTAAGGAGATAAAAAAGCGCAACTTGCTGATCTGTACCGCAATTGGTTGAATATCTACACCGTAAATGCAGTTCTCAATCAGGTACAACTTGCGCCCGTAATCCAGTTCATTTTCAGCAAATGCTAGCTCAATATCGGCGATCAATTTCTCGCGTACTGCCGGGTCCGAGATTTCGGCTGCCTTGGAGATTTGTCTTTCCTGCCAGTGAACATTGCCAGGGTCAAGTTTGTTCAGGATAAAGACCAGTTTGTGCAGCATCCCCATCGGGAATGCACCGGAACCGGCAGCCGGGTCCAGTACTTTGACTGAATCGATTGCGGAGATCAGGCTTTGTTCTTCATCGTCGCTGAATTGATGGGCTTCATCGTTATAAGCCAGCAGGTGACGCAGACGTTCCTGAAGATCAGTACTGCCCTCCAGCTTGCTTTCCAGGTAGGCGATCAGGGCTTCATCCACCATGTAGTTAACGATCTCACGCGGGGTGTAGAAAGAGCCGGTCTGCTTGCGGGCGGTTGTGCCGGTTTCGGGGTTGTAGGCGGCCAGCAGGTTCTCAAATACCTTGCCGAGCAATTCCGGGTCGAGGGCGATTTCTTCTTCGATCGGCGTATTTTCTTCAATAGTGAACTTGTAATTGTTGAAAATGTGGATCAGCCCGCGCACCTGTTCACGGCCGTGCCTTGTGTCGCCGTAAATTTCATTTAGATCTTCGGCATGTGCTGCGCCAAAGAACAGCACATCCGGCACAATCGGCTGATTGCGCGCGTCATCAGAGAAACCATCGATCAACAGCTTCTCTTCGCGTTTGTCCAATCATTCAAACAGGCCGCCGTTGAGAAACGGGATGCCGGCGAACAGCTGCAGGGCTGTCTGCGGATTTTTAAAATAATCTTCGTATCGGTAAACAGTCGATATACCATAGTGCCCGTCAAGTCCGCCGGGATTTTTGTTCTTGCCCCTGAAGCGCCGTTCTTCGCCCATCTCGGTATTGAGGGTGGCAAAGAACAGGTTCTGCAGGATGGCCTTGTAATAAGTGCTGTTTTCCGGATCTGTGTAGTTGAGGATGTTCTTGAGCTGCTGCTCATCGAAAAGCGTTTCAGGTACCAGGCCCTTTTCTTTGATGAACCAGACGAAGATCAATCGCGTGATCAGGCGGATAATGGCGGTGGCATTGCGGGTATCTACATCAGCCGCTGTACCTGGGAATTTGACACTGCGCACGGCCCAGAAGTACCAGTTGGCCACTTCACGGTAGAAGCGTTTGTTTAATTCGGCGGTATCGAGGGTTTTTTCCCAGGCATGCTGCAGCTCTACGAAGTTGGTGACGGTGTGAGAACCGGCCAGCTGCGGCAGGGACAGATCATACAGGATTTCTACGTGCGCTCGGTGCGGGTTGGCGGTCCGGATGTCCTTTATCAAGGTCACTTTTTCCAGCACGTCCCGGCTGCTGTCGCGTTTATTTATGCGCCGGTTGATGATGGCCAGGGTGAGAGTTTCGCCGTGTTTGAAGAGCAGCATGGCCGGCATCAGGAATAGTTTGTTCACTTCACGGGTGATGGCTGAAAGGTCAGCGCGGGTGTAATGAGTGCCGCTCAATTCGATTGCAAAGAATAAATAGGATTCAATCTGAGTCTGTTCCACTTTTTTATTCTGGAACAACTGCCCCTGCGAGGAGAGCGGTCCCTGTACATCATCACCGGCCAGCTGAAAGAGAAAATCCACCGTCTTCCACTCGCCCAGGCGTGCATTCTCACTGTTTAGCTTGCCTTCGGTGTCAAAGTTTGCCCGGAACTGAGGCGCATGGTTGGGTGTCAGCGCCAGCCGCTTGTCGCTTTTGTAGCCAAGTGTTTCCAGCAGGCTTAGGGCTGCGCTGGCCAGGGGTTTATGGGTAAAACCCTGGATTGCGTTCTGAATGGCGGTTTTTGGTTCAAGGTTTGGCATGGTTTATTCTCAATATATCTTTGTTTCAAAGAGTAGAAAATATTTTATAAAACGTTATTGCAATTTTATCCGGCAAAGAGTAAAATAGTTTTAAGCGGTATCGTAAAGCCTGGTGACTCTGGTTGTTCGTAGAACAGCCTAGCTGTTCCTGAAATGGAATGGGACAGAATGAAATCGGAGCCCAGGGTGAGCCGTTTGGTGATTCCCCCGCAAGGGGGAATTTGCTTTATATCTTCCATTTCTTTTGAGTAATTACATCTTCCACGATGACCCTGGCGGCGATCAACTCATAAAAGCGAGGGTCGCCGCGTTCGTATTTTTGAAAAAAAGCCCAGGCAACTGCATCTACAGCCTGCAGTTCCTTACGGGCGTACGAACTTTGCTGGCGGAGCAAAACCATCTGGGCGGGCAAATCGACCAGTTTCGCACGGATATGTTTTTCAAGCGAATATGTCAGGGTTTCATTGGTATAACGCTTGTCCAGGCAAATCTAAATTTGCGGAAAGCGCTCCACCAGGTGATGAATAGCGCGTACCACAGCCTGCCTGTAAATCTCTTAGATCGGAAGAGCGTCGTGTAGGGAAAGAGTGTTAAGAGCCGTGTAGGTGTGG
>CAZBRI010000106.1:0-8705 GCA_964494055.1 uncultured Anaerolinea sp. | reverse complement strand
TCATTTGCCCGTCAAACTTTTCCAGCAGCGGGATGGCGAAATTCCCGTAGCGTTGAACCAGTTCCTCGAGGCTTTTGGCTTTGATTTGAACTATGAAATAGGCGGGTGTCGTTGTATTGGTCATTTTAGTAGCTCCTTGTAGGTTGATTGGATATATATTTATATCTTACCCAATAATACCTACAGGTCTGTATCCTGTCAAGAGGGAAAATGAGATTGATTAGCAAAGCACATAAATTTTTCTCATGGTCATATCGACTTTTGTCAGAATCGCTTCCTCACGTTGCGTTTTAGTTCTTTTTTTCGACAGGAGAGTCGTTTGAATCAAGGGATTGTCGGAACGCGACTGAAGTTTTGGTCCTGCGTAATTTACGGCACGGGGTTACACATTCACGTTTTTTTTGCAGGCAACAGAAAAAATATTAACCTTTTATATCGAAATTCATCATTTCCTTTGGCTGGACGATGAAAGACATTATGGTTATATAAATGGTAGAAGAAACCTGTGCATTGCACTACAAAACCACCGTCAAAAAAGGATATATATTGGTTTATTTTTATTGAGACAATCAATCACCAATAAAAACACGCTGGGTAATTTGAACACCGCCGATTGCCAACTGAACAACAGCCGAACAGGTATTTTTTGCGATGAACCGCGAAGGGAAGTTTTCACGCCACGCTCAAATGAGAGTGTGTCTTCGACATGTTTGCATCAAAAAGCTGAAACCCGGGCGGCCATATTCGAGTTTATAGAGGTTAGGTACAATTGCCTCGTGGCTGCATTCCACATTGGGCGAGCTCAGCCACAGCGAATTTGAACAATTATCAGGGCAATAATAGTGTCCAATTTGTCCTGTCAGGGCTATTTGCACGGTTTTCTGGGTTGCCGCCGGTTGTTTAGTTGTGGTTCAGGACAAATGACCGGGACAAATGTGGAAAATCTGTGTATGATGGGGTATTACAAACATTCTGGAGGAGATAACCTTTGAAACGACTCATCATCGACACAGACACAGCTTCGGACGATGCCGTTGCATTGATTATTGCATTGCGAGAGCCCGAGGTTCACATAGAAGCCATTACTGTTGTTGCCGGCAATGTACCAATCCAGACAGCTGTTAAAAACGCATTGATCTCGGTTGAGATGGCTCAAAGCTACCACCCGCCAGTCTACAAAGGAATGGCAAAACCCCTGATGCGGGAACTCTTCACTTCCGAATTTGTCCACGGTGAGGATGGTATGGGCAATATGGACCTGCCAGATCCTTTACTTAAGGTGCAGTCAGAGGACGCAGTAAACGCCATGCTGCGGATCATTGAAGAAAACGCACAGGATTTAGAACTAATTACTCTGGGACCGCTGACCAACATCGCTATGGCCTGCTTGAAATCGCCAGAGACCATGCGAAAGTTGAAGCGTGTGACTATTATGGGCGGCGCTGGGTTTGGCTCTGGCAACATCACCCCGGTAGCTGAGTTTAATATTTTTGTGGATGCGGAAGCAGCAAGTATTGTTTTCAAAGCCGGCTTACCCATCTTTCTTGTCGGCTGGGATGTGAGCATGGGAACGACCTTTCTCAACGAGCAGGATATTGCTGCGATATTGGCCAGTGGTTCGCCCATTGCCCAATTCTGCATGCGCTGCAACCAATCGCTGCAAGAATTTAATCGCCAGCGCATTGGTAAGATCGGTTTCGATTTACCCGATCCTGCCACCGTCGTGGCTGCACTGTATCCAGAGACCGTGCTTGACACCTTGAGGGCATATGCGTACGTGGAATATCACAGCGAAGACGCGTATGGGCAAGTGGTAATCGATTCGCTGAACCTGCTTAATCAATCTCCAAATGTGGAGATTTGCCGTATGATGGATGGGACGGCCTTTAAGCAGCGGCTTATGCGAGCGATCCAGTAATCTAAATAATAGAGTAGGCATAGTATGAACGAGTCCGCCGGGTATTTTCTGGAAAACTGTCCAGAGTCGATCAGGAGCAGCTTTCTTTTGGTGGACTTTCAACCGGGAACGCTGATTCTGGCCCAGGGTGACGCACCTTCCTTCGTCTACTTCCTTCTGGAAGGCGAAGCCAGTGTTACCTTGCTGACACTAAACTGTATTTCATACCTGGAATATATTTACAGCAATGATGAATTATTCGGCGAACTGGAAGTGTTCAACAATCAGCCGATGGCGTGCAACGTTCGGGCAAGAAAAGTATGCCGAACGATCCGTGTGGATAAAAAGGATTTCTTACGCTGGTTTGACGAGGATACCCAATTTGCCCGGTTTGTTACCCGCCAGATGGCAGACAAGCTCTACCTTGCCTGCCAAAACATGGTCACAAATATTGCCTACCCTTTGATATACAGGGTGTTGTTTTACCTGTGGCATGCCGCCAAACAGGGCCAACACTATATTTGTAAAGAAGATTTAATCAGTGGTTTGGGATCCAACGAACGCAGCATCAACCGAGTGCTCAAAGACTTGCTGATGAGACAGATTATCGAACAGGACCGTGGCGTTCTTCGAATCCTGGATGAAGAGATCGTTCGCGAGGAAATGGCCAAATTTGAATAATTGATGGCATTAAAATTGCTTCATCTAAACATTTATCTATACCCTATGGCCCATATTGGATGTACTCTCATCAATTTAGGCCAACCGTTGTCGCCGCTTAACCTCAAGAAGCCTGAACTTTGAGTTTTACATTCGCAAAAAAAACTCCCCGTTACATCAAACCGGGGAGTTTTTTATTCATTCCTTATATATTGCTCACATCAAATGTCGAGCACCAGGCGCTATAAAAGAAAGTCCTGAAAGGCTTTACGATGTTTCAATCAGCTTATTATTGACTTGGTATTCATTTATATTCTTTACAAGTTCATCCAGGTTGATCCTTTTTCTTCAACCAGACACTGGCTGCCAGACCAATGTTCGGCTTTGCAGGATCTCTACCATTTATGTTTAGTCTTATATACGGCCTTTAGTCACTCAAACTCCTATGGGTTCCGCTTGAGAGGATCAAAGGTTGTTACGGTTTCCAGGCTGCCTGCCAGGTATTTTGCACCAATACGGAAAGTTCGTGGATGTTCACGCGCACATCGCCAGATGGATACCCAGCCCTGCATAGTTGGATAAAGTGTATGGTTGAACTTTTCGGTTCAATCGAAGTGCTATTATCTAACCAGCAAGCTGGGTTTTCAGACAGAATATCCATGGTCATGAGCATCTTGACCGAAGGATCGGTCTCCACGGTAAAGTCGTAGCCATATTCATAACCCTGGGATGCGTAGAAGTCCGGGTTTTTGGATTTGACTTCGGCATATGTTGTAGCCCGGACTGATGTTATCTTAAACGGGTAGCCTGCAATTTGGAAAGTCTTATTCAGGTTCCAGGTTTGCCCTAGCTGTGGGTTTTCACCCGCATTGAAAGTGAAGGACATTTCATCAGGAGTGGCAGCGGGTGGAACAGTATAAAGCGGAGCATAGATAGCAACGGCATTCTCGACAATTAGCGCCAGCGGTCCGCTCGCTGGTTTTTCTTGCGTCATGAACTCAAATATACTGCCGACACGATGCTCGAACGGCTGCCATGTGAAGTTTCCAACAAGTGGGAATTTTTGTCCCAACGAATCAACCAGGGTTACAGCCAACGGCATGATGGAAATCAGCGCGGGATCTTTACTATCTGTATTCAGGCGGAAGAAAAGCACCGTGGACGAGTCGAGAGAAACGCTTTTCTCCAATTTAAGAGTGACATAAGGTTGAGGTAATGTCGGACTGACAGTACCATCTGGTGACCAGTTAATCTGACCGACGTTGCTCACCACCACCGAAAGAACCCTCAAAATAACATTCACCTGTCCTTTGGGATACCCATCCAGGCAGAGGTGGGTGAAAAGCAGGGTCCGATCAGCTATTCCGTTGCGGAGGTCTGACAGTCGGCATGAATCTGCCGCAGGATCCAGCTGCAGATTCGAAACTGAATCACCCAGCTTTATAGTAAACTGGTAACCTTTGTCATAACCTTGCGAGCCCTCGGGGATGTCCGGCCCGCCATTGGGGTCCCAGACATCGGGATTTTCCTTGATATCGTCGAAGGTGATGGCGCGGGCTGATTCAATAGTCACTTTGTAACCTGCGATACTGAATTCTTTATTCAACGCCCAGGTCTGGTTGTACTGCGGATTTTGACCAGCATCGAAACTGTATGTGATCGGATTCGGCGGTGCAAACTTCAAAACAGCATCATTCATTACCAATCGCAGCGGACCGGCAGCAGGCTTGGCAGTAGGTACATACTCCCAGATTGTGGCAGGGTCTTCAGAATAGGGTGAATTGTTCATGTATTGGATTTTCTGTCCCTGCGAGTCAATGACGTAAACATCCCGCGGGATGGCCGCCAGCATTTCAAGGGCAGGATTTTCAACGTGCAATTGGAAATAGAAAACCGGGCCGTTGGCCGTCTGGGCGGATTGCACCAGGGAAAAGGTCACCCTTGAGTGAACCGGCAATGGTTCAGCGGGGGCAATTGAGGTGGCCGCTGGCGAATTGACGGCAGTTTCAGTGGGAAGGGTTGCGGCAGTTTCCGTCTTGGAGATAGTGTTAACTTTGATGACCGGTGCGCCGATCACTGTCCCGGCCGGCACAGATTTCAGCTCAAACGGCACTCTCCAGTGTTCGGGGACTGCCCCGCGCCGGGCAAACGGAATGCAATCCAGCACAAATATCATTTTCATAACATCATGAGGGATCACAGCCTCGTATACCGGCTTCATCGCAAAAGCATTTTGCGGATATTTTCCGGAAAAATCACGCTCCAACACCCTGCCATCCGGCAGCTCCAGCCGGGCATCGCCTTCAGTTTTGGGGCTGCTCCCAATGTTCTCACCTCCGCAAAAAGCAGCCGGATTGTCGGCAGCATCTGCGGCCTTTGTACTGTCATATTCTGGCGCGAGACCGTTGACATCGTAAACCAATTCCACCCGGTCTGGATAAACAAACACGCTGGAAATGACAACTGTCATACCGTCGCGGGTCACAATAGCAGGCTCAGCCAGTATACGCAGACCGGTTGAGTTATCCACCAAGCCGTAGCCGGGAATGTAGCCCAGGGTTCGCCCGAAGGCATAGGCTGCGCCGCTCAAAACTAACAGCGTCAAAAGGGTAAGTAAAATCGCCATCATAGGACGAGTTCGAGAAGTAATCATCGGAGAATTCCTTTCAATTTGGACCGAAAGTTTCGGCCATAAGTCGGAGTTCCGAGAAAGGGAATCGTTTGCCGCAGAATCCAGGATGTCTTTATAATTTTTATTATTCATGCCAATTTCCTTCATAGCCAAGGAGATTACGAAGTTTTTCCCGGCCTGTATTTAAAAGCCATTTAACTGTGCCGGAAGGAATCTCCAGCGCGGCGGCCATCTCTTTTTCGGACATTTCAAGATAGTAACGTTGAACCACAACAGCGCGTTGACGCGGCTCGAGACTGGCCAAAGCGGTGATGATCCTTTGTTTCAATTGGATATACTCGATTTCTGATTCGACTGCGGCCGCTTCAGACAACAACCCTTCCACCTGCGAGATCTCTCCGTCGAGAGAAATATGCCGTGCCGCATGCTTGGCAGCATTCAACGCAGCATACACTACACTTTGTAACAAATATGGCTCAAAAGGCCGCGACGCATCAAACCGCTCGATACGTTGGTAGAGGCGCATAAAAGTCTCCTGAACAACATCTTCAGCTTTAGCCTGGTCTTGTGTAACCAGGAACGCCGTGCGAATTGCCTTCGCCTGGTATCGTTCAACGAGAAATTCCAGGCCTCCAATGTCGCCTTTTTTCAGGGTTTGGATCGCTTTCAGATCATCCATACAGGTCGTTATCCTTGTTTTTTAAATGCATCACATTATATATACAACCAACTCATCCAAAAGGTTGGGACCTAGCCTAATTGAATAATCACCTCCGTTGCAGCAGCCAGTCCGCCCTTCTCTATTGACAAAATAATGTAAACTTAATACTAATCTAAAATACAAAGTGAGATCCATTACATCAATTGGTAAATCAAAATTGGTATTGTTTCATTCCAAACACAAGGAGGAAGTAATGAATATAACTATTATTGGTGCTGGCAACATCGGCAAGACTCTTGGACAGAAATGGTCAGCCTCCGGTCATCAGGTCACATATGGCGTTCGTAATCCTGCCGACCCTAAAAATTCCGGTCTTCATGTAACCCCAGTCGCCGAAGCCCTTGCAGGAGCCCATGTTGTTTTACTCTCTCTTCCCGGTGCTGCAGTAAATGAATTTGCATTAAATTTCGGCGGAGATTTGTCAGGCAAAATAATCATCGATGCCACAAACAACCCACGCAGCCCGGTCCTGAACAATATCGCCGCCCTTCAATCAGCTTCACCGGATGCGCTTTTAATGAGAGCTTTCAGTACCCTGGGCTGGGAAAACTTCGAAAACCCGGTTTTGGGCGGCCAGCAAATTGACCTGTTTTATGCCGGAAACCCGGCTGCAAGAACCATTACTGAGCAGCTGATCCGCGAAATCGGCCTGCGTCCGGTCTATCTCGGAGGTCTGGAGGCTGTTCCAGCCGTAGATGGCTTGACACTCACCTGGTTTGCACTCGCCTTTGGACAGGGCAAAGGCCGCCGCTTTGCCTTTAAATTAATCGAAGAATGAATAACAGGCTGACGATAGCTTGCTTCACCAGCCAAAATCAGCCTTTATATTTTCTCAGCGCAGGTCTTGAATTCATGACCGGGCAATAAAGACATTTTTAGCTGAATTCGAATTTTTTTGGAGGTTTTGCATATATTTCTGAGGTACCAATTCCTGGTCAAAATAACAATTCAGTTACTTTCCATCAAAAATAATCAAAACCTCAAAAATCCTTACTCTTCCCTGGTTTCTAGATCCCCCATCCCAGAGCAGTTGCTAAGTCCAAATTACTTCGTGGTATTGAAAAAAATGATATACCCCTTTACAATGGAAAAACGCCTGATAACTTATTATTCTCTATTTTATTTTCCATTCTGCTAAAATAATATACTGCCTTTCCACCCTGCAAATAACCTCTAGAGGTCGAAGTTATGCTGAAATTCAATTCTCCGCTTATTGTCGTAAATGACATAGCCCGCTCGCGCCATTTTTACGAACAAATTCTCAGTCAGAAAGTAAAATTTGATTTTGGCCCTGATATTCCTTTTGAAGGTTTCACAATCCACCTGAAATCTCATTTTCAGTCATTGCTAGGCGTTCCTGAACAATTCAACATGACCGAAAAGGCACATTGGGGTGAGTTGTACTTTGAAACCGATGACCTCGAATCAATATACAAACGGTTGATCGAGGCAGAAGTTAAATTTATTCACCCCATCTCTGAGCAGCCCTGGGGACAGCGTGTCATGCGCTTTTATGACCCCGATGGACACATCATAGAGATCGGCGAAACGATGGAAGCCGTTGTTTTTCGTTATTCTCAACTTGGCTACTCTATTTCAGCAGTCAGCGAAAAAACAGGTATGCCAGCTGATTTTATTCAATCAGTAATAAACCAACCCGTACACTCCACTCAAAATTAAATCTATTGATCTTGATCTGTACGGGCGAAGCAATGCTTTACATGATTCGCCGCAATTTACAAAAGAACATTTCCCAAAAATTTCAACACTTGGAAAATCACCCAAAACATGGAAAACACCCCTCCAGAAATGACCACAAATGACGTGATTGAATTTGTAGAACTGCTCGCTGCAAACGGCATTGATGTTTGGATTGACGGCGGCTGGGGGGTTGATGCCTTGCTGGAGACACAAACAAGGCATCATGACGATCTAGACATCGCCGTTCAGCATAAAGACACACCTCTCATCAGAGCTTTACTTGAAGCAAAAAACTATAAAGATGTGATTCGGGATGACACCAGGGATTGCAATTTCGTTCTGGGCGATGATCGTGGACACCTGGTTGATATTCATTCCTTTACATTCGATTCTGCCGGAAATATTATATTTGGAGTTCCGTATCCTTTCGATTCATTACAAGGCACCGGGCTGATCGGTAGCCTGCCGGTCAAATGTATCACCTCAGAATGGATGGTTAAATTTCACACAGGCTATAAACTTGATTCAAACGATTATCATGACGTAAAACTGCTCTGTCAAAAATTTCATATTCAACTGCCAGCTGAATATGCCGATTTCGAAAAATAAGATTAACCTGTTCAAAAATACTTACCGGGTGATCATTGAAGACAAACAATATTTATCCCGGGATAAAATAACCCGGTTTCTAATAATTAATCTATCCAAACAAAACAACCTGTAAATGATGATCCTGCTCTTTATCTAAAAGGAAAATGAATGGTATTTATTTTTCCGGGGGAAGTGATATATTATTATTTATGCTGTAAATCAATAAATATTCCTTTATTACCGGTTCACAAATTATCTTGGAAAGGATTGGATCAAATGAATAATACAAATCCAAAAGTTGATTTTTATTTTGATAAAGAAAAGTCGTGGCAGGCAGAATACAAGAAATTAAGAACGATCCTGCTCGATTGTCAGCTCGAAGAAGATTTGAAATGGGGTTGTGCTTGTTACACCCTGCAGAAAAGTAATATCGTCTTAATTCATGGATTCAAAGAATATTGTGCCCTGTTGATATTTAAAGGTGCTTTATTGAAAGACAACAA
>CAZBRI010000105.1:0-8736 GCA_964494055.1 uncultured Anaerolinea sp. | reverse complement strand
GATAGCTTCAGGTGACTGGAGTTCAGACGTGTGCTCTTCCGATCTATCGAACTGACCCTTTGATAGTTGGTATTGCAGGTGGTTCCGGATCAGGAAAAACAACTGTTGCCCAGGAAATATTAAATCGAGTCGGTCCGGAAAGAATTACCTACCTGCCGCATGATGCTTATTATAAAGATCTAGGCGGTTTACCCCCAAGTCAAAAAGCTGAAGTCAATTTTGACCATCCAAACAGTCTTGAGACTACCTTGTTAATTGAACATGTTATCAAATTAAAGAACAAGATCCCGGTTGAATTACCAGTTTATGATTTCTCCATTCACAGCAGAACAGAAAAAACCATTCCAATCACTCCGCACAGGGTAATTCTTGTCGAAGGTATTTTAATTTTTACCGAATCTGAATTAAGAAAGTTATGCGATCTCAAAATCTTTGTTGATACAGATTCTGACCTGCGATTTATCAGACGTTTACAAAGAGATATTACCGAACGCGGCCGAACACCTGAAATGGTTATAAAACAATATTTAAAAACTGTAAGGCCGATGCACCTGGAATTTGTGGAACCATCCAAGCGATATGCGGATGTCATCATCCCTGAAGGCGGTTTTAATACTGCCGCTCTCGATATGGTCACAGCCCGAATTGAAGAAATGCTGAGATAAAACTCGGATTATATTATTTATCAAGGAGATAAAATGTCAAATCAACAGTGGTCCAACCCGCCAGAGATGGTAATTGATCCAAAGAAAAAATATTCTGCCACCATTTCGACCGAAAAAGGCGATATGGTGATTGAATTATTCGCAGATAAAACTCCAAAGACTGTTAATAATTTTGTTTTTCTATCAAAAGCAGGTTATTATGACGGTACTATTTTTCACCGGGTAATTTCTGATTTTATGGCTCAGGGCGGGGATCCAACCGGCAGCGGACGCGGTGGTCCAGGGTATCGTTTCAATGATGAATTTCATCCTTCTTTGAAACATAATAAACCCGGAATTTTATCCATGGCTAATGCAGGCCCCGGCACAAATGGGTCTCAATTTTTTATCACGCATGTTCCAACCCCTCACCTTGACGGTAAGCATTCTGTTTTTGGACAGATAACCAGTGGAATGGAAGTGCTGCTGGCTATCCCTGACCGGGATCCAGGTCGTCCTCAATCTCCAGCTGTCAAGATCAATTCAATCACGATTTCTGAAAGCGAATAATTTTAATGACTAAAGACCGCCAGAAAACAATCCTTAGAATAATTAGTTTTCTGGCGGTTGTTGGTATCAGTATATTTATATTTTTAATTAGAGATAAAGCAAGTCAGCTCACGGCTCTCGGGTACCCCGGCATTTTTATCATCTCAATCCTGGCAAATGCTACAGTAATCCTCCCTGCTCCAGGAGTTGCAATCGTATTTACAATGGGCAGTGTATTCAATCCATTGTATGTTGGTATTATTGCAGGTATAGGGAGTGCCATTGGCGAATTATCAGGTTATATGGCCGGTTACAGCGGTCAAGCTGTGATTGAACACGGGGGGATTTACGATAGAATCCACCCATTGATGGAGAATTATGGTTCGGCAACAATTTTTGTATTAGCCGCCATCCCAAATCCTTTTTTTGACCTGGGAGGAATTGCTGCAGGTGCCCTAAAAATGCCTATACGCACATTTTTGACATGGTGTATCCTGGGTAAAATTATCAAAATGCTATTATTTGCATATGCTGGAGCTTTATCACTGGATTGGCTGGCAAAATTTTTATAAGGGAAAAAAACACATGGATGACTTTGCTCGTATTGATAATTATTTGTCTGAAAACCTGGATTCAAGTCTGGACGAGCTCTGTAAACTTGTAGCTCAACCCAGTGTTGGCGCACAAAAATGGGGCATGACTGAATGCGCAGAACTGACTGCCGGGATGTTAAAAAGCCGCGGATTTTCTGTCAAGATCATGCCAACGGGAGGCGCACCTGTTGTTTTTGGAGAACTAAAAGGAAGATCAAATAAGACCCTTCTTTTTTATAATCATTATGATGTACAACCAGCTGAACCACTTGAACTTTGGGATACTCCTCAATTTGAACCAAGCCGGCGTGACGGGAAATTATACGGCCGCGGTGTGAGTGATGATAAAGGGCATATTACCAGCAGACTTCATGCGATTGATGCATTTCTAAAAATTAACGGCGAACTGCCCTGTAATATTAAATTTATCATCGAAGGTGAAGAAGAAACAGGCAGTATTCATCTTCCAGAATTTATCACTCAACATAAAGATTTGTTAGCTGCGGATGCTTGTATCTGGGAATTCGGTGATGTCGATCATCGGGAAGTTCCGATTCAATACCTTGGTCTCCGCGGTATATGTTACGTTCAATTATCTGTTGAAACAGCCTCGATCGATGTACATTCAGGTGTTGGCGGCTCGATATTTCCCAATTCAGCCTGGAGATTAGTTTGGGCATTGAATACGCTCAAAGGTCCTGATGAAAAAATCAAAATACCGGGTTGGTACGATGGAATCATTCCTCCGACCAAGAGAGACTGGGAATTATTCGAATTACAACCTGATATGGCAGAAAATTACAAAACCATGTTTGGTGTAAAAGAATTTTTACGAGGCATCAAAGGCGGATCAGAACTTATGATCGCTGAAGTCTTCGAGCCAACATGTACCATTTGCGGTTTAACCAGCGGTTACCAGGGTGAAGGATCAAAAACTGTACTTCCAGCAAAAGCATCCGCAAAAATAGATTTCAGAATCGCTCAAGGTCAAACAATCGAGCGATGCTTGAAACTGCTAAGGCAGCACCTCGATGAGCAGGGTTTTCCTGATATTCAGATTGAATTCTTAGGCGGGGGTCCTGCAGCGAAGACTAATCCGGATGATCCTTTTATCAAGCTGGTAATGGATACCGCTGAAGAAATTTATGAAAATAAAATGGAGTTGATCCCGATGGTAGGTGGAAGTGGTCCAAATTACCCATTCGTACATGAATTAAAATTACCGGTTGCTACTGCCGGCCTGGGACATCCGGATACCCGTGCACATGCACCTAATGAGAATATCAGGATCGACCTTTACTTCAAACATGCCCGCCATATTGTCAGAATAATGAGTGAGTTTGGGAAATAGCTTAATTATTTTTGATTGAACATATTTACATTTTTTCAGGAATGTAAAACGTTATATAATTATTGTAATCTGCTATTCTGTTAACAAGGAGACAAAAATGCTTGTCGGCGAACGAATGTCAAAACCTGTAATCACCATTTCACCTGATATGCCAATATCAGAAGCCTTAAATTTGATGAAAAAGGAACACATCCGGCGAGCCCCGGTTGTTAAGGATGGAAAACTAGCCGGGATTGTCTCAGATAAAGATCTATTAAATGCATCACCATCACCGGTAACAACACTCAGTATCTGGGAAATGAATTATTTATTATCCAAAGTGACTGTGGACCAGGTGATGACCAATAATGTTATGACTGTTACAGAGGATACTCCAATTGAACAAGCCGCCAGGATAATGGCCGATAATAAAATCGGCGGTCTGCCTGTCATGCGAAATGGTCATGTAGCCGGGATTATTACTGAAACAGATCTCTTTAAAGTATTTCTCGAATTATTAGGCGCAAGAGAAATAGGCGTCAGAGTAACTGCGCAGATTGATGATACGCCCGGACAGCTTGCAAATATAACTGAAGCGATTGCTGCCAGGAAAGGTAATTTTGTTTCCTTCGGTCAATTTACCGGTGACAACCCAGCTCACAAAATTCTTACCTTCAAGGTAAAAGGTTTGACATTAGAAGAAGTAAAATCTATAGTAACCCCTCTTGTAAATCAAATTATAGATATCAGGTCATAATCAATAGATTTTATAAAAAACGGCCTCAAATGAGGCCGTTTTTTATTATTTTTGTTTTCGGGTAAAAGTTTTATGGGATTCTTCAGACCGGTTTTTCTTGAGTCCAGGTTTATTGCCAGCTTCTGGAGGCCGGGTTCTTCCTGATGGTCTGGGTTTCGAACTACCAGCAGGCTTTCGATCCTTTGAATATGGACTTACTCTGGATGATTTACGATCAGTTGAATTTGGATCATCGCGTGTAACTTTTCTTTCCGGATTTTTCCGCGTCATATTTGGAAATGGCGGCAAGCCCGGCCTGTCTTCTTTTAACGATTTTATTTCTGCTGGTGTCAGGTAACGCCATTCTCCAGGTTTTAAATTCCCTAACAGTAGTGTACCAATCCTGACCCGGACAATTCTAACTACTGGAAGGGCAAGTATCGCACCAATTTCTCTGATCTGACGCTTACGACCTTCCCGCATGATTATTCGCAGCCATGCACCTTTGCCCGCAAGCGATTCGGTTCTAACATCTGCCCGCTGAGTTTTATAACCATCTTCGAGAACAACACCACGCTGCCAGGTTGCAATTTGTTCGGTATCGGGCTGACGCGCAAGTAATACACGGTATTCTTTTGAATGACCATGAGATGGATGGGTTAACTTTTGAGCCAGTTCCCCATCATTGGTCATTAAAACCAGGCCTTCACTCTCAAAGTCCAACCTGCCTACAGGATATAAACGTTCTGTAACAGCAACAAGGTCTTTAACAGTTTGCCGAAAATCACCTTTTTCTGCATCGACGGTTGATAAAACGAATTTCGGTTTGTTCAAAGCAATGTAAACCTTTTCTTCTGCCGGCTTGATCAACCGCCCATCCAGGGCGATTTTATCTGTGACAGGATCGGCTTTTTGACCAATTTCTGCAACAATACCATTAACACGGACACGTCCGGCAACTATATATTCTTCACAATCTCGCCGGGAACCAAGCCCAGCCTGGGCCATTATTTTTTGTAATCTCTCTTCCATATAACTGATTATAACCGACCAATATCACTTTCCAGCAGAATATAATTCCAAAGTCATTGGAACTTTCGATTGCGTCGTTTTTTAGGTTTGCAATATGGTACGATAATGCGATTTCAAAAACAGGAATAAAAAATGATTAAATTACTTGCCATCGACCTAGATGGCACAATGTACACAACTGACAGAAAAATAACACAGGTGGTCAGAGATGCTATTCAGGAAGCTGTCGACAATGGTATTCAACCTGTGATTGTTACCGGCAGGGGTAGGCGCGGTGCCGAACTGGCCCTTGAGAACCTCGATCGAGATTTCCCTTATATCAGCTCAGCTGGCGCTTCAATTCGTTCAGGATTGAACGGGGAAATTATTGGAGCCTTTTCATTTCATCAGCATGATGAAGTTTTACAAGTGATTGATTTCTCACGAAGTACTAAAACCGGGTTGATCACTGAATCAATTGAAGGACACAATTATTGGTTTGGTCCTGATGCTATGAATGAGATTATGGATCCATTGACTGTGACAGAAGCTCTAAAAAGCTTCAGGACAACCAATCCTGAGCTTGATTTCGATATGCCTTTACTGAAAATCACCATGACCGCTCCAAATGATCTATTAAAAGAAGCAGTAAAACTTATAGAAACTAATTGTCCTTCATTGGACCACGTTTTTTCCGGAACCCAATATATTGATCTTACCGCTAAAGGTGTCAATAAAGGATCTGCTCTGCAGGTTTTAGCCAAAGAAATTGGTATTAACCGGGATGAAATTGCATCGATAGGGGATCAAGAAATTGATCTTGAAATGCTCAAATATTCAGGTATGTCATTTGCTATGGAAAACGCTGTCGCTTCGTTGAAAAATGTTGCTTCCTTTATAGCCCCTTCAAATGACAAAGATGGTGTAGCCTGGGCAATTAAAAAGATTATCCAGACTAATAATATGGAATCTTAATACTTCAGCAATGTTTTACAAATACTCTTCAAAAACATCATTTTTGCCATAACATAACACAATCTTATGATTTGACAAAAATCTGCATCACATTCAGTAAATTAAGAAACAGGATTTTTGATTTATAGTAAATGAGCCTAAATACAACATCAGGGATAACCAATTCATGCTGAATGGTTTATTCTTTTTTTTTCTGTCTACGTAAATTATTGGCTAAATCGTTATAATTTATAATTTTGAGGAACTGGCAACGTGAAAAAAACACCTAAATCGTCTGTATGGATATTAACAATCGGGGCTTTTTTTGCTTTTTTTGTTTTTGGGTTCAGTGATAATTTAAAAGGCACAACGTTACCTGCTATCATTCAAGACCTGCACATTAGTTATTCTGTTGGCGGTTCAATTTTGTTGGGAGCATACCTGGGGTTTATTGCAGCAACAACCATAACAGGATTCCTGGCAGATTCTATCGGGCATAAAGCCGTCCTAGTTATTGCCGGTTTCTGTCTCGGGATTGGAGCCGCTGGATATACTTTTTTTTCTACCCCTCTGTTCCTTTCATTATCAATCTCGATATTAGGATTTGGGTTAGGGTCCCTTGAACTCGGTTGTAATGCATTGATTGTTGAGCTTCATAAGGATGATAAGGGTAAATATTTGAATTTAATGGCAGTGCTGCATGGTTTGGGCTCAACACTGGCACCTTTGTACGCTGGCTGGATGTTATCTGCCAGGTATTCCTGGAGATCAGTCTATGGCTGGGATCTCATCCCCATCATCATCCTGATTATATATTTTCTATTTACAACCTTCCCTGCTTCAAAATCAAAACCGAATGAAAAAATCGACTTTACACACATTGCAAAAATTGCTTTCACCGGAGAAATGATCTGGTACTACATCATTATTACTTTATATGTTTGCATTGAGATTGGGCTATCATCCTGGATGGTTGAATACCTTCAAAGCAACCGCCATTTCTCAATCAGCTCGAGCAGTCAGGCATTGGCGATCTATTTTGGTTTAATTATGCTGGGACGGTTCATAGGAAGTTTTATCGTTGAACGCCTGGGGTATTTACAATCAACTTTTTACGCGATGCTCGGTGCAATCACTTGTGTGGCACTAGCACTTTTTGGACCACAATATTTTGCGTATTTCCTTCCAGGATGCGGATTATTTTTATCGATCATTTTCCCGACTATCACAGCCTCTGTGTCGGATTCTCATAAAAATAATATGAACTCCATTTTGGGCATATTTTTTACCTTTGCCGGCCTGGGAGGAGCATTAGGACCGTGGATCATCGGGTTTGCTAGTGATCATGGCGGCTTACCCGTTGGTTTCAGTCTCAACCTGGTTTTTGGCATATTAACTGCATTTTCAATCCTGTTACTTATGATCATGAAGAAAAAAACACCTTCCCTGGATTCATTATAATAAACAACCAATCTCAATTCATCACAATCATTTTCTTCTCGTGATCCAAAACGTTACAATGGAATGAAAAATATTTATTATGAAAACAGAGCAAAAAAGAATCAGCGATCGAATTTCTTACAACATCAACAGGCAGAAATTCTGGGATGTTATCGGTTTATCCAAAAATAAACTGACCTTCTTTAATTCCGAATATCACCGAAGACTGAAAGAGATTTATAAACTGATCGTTTCTCCCGGTACTTCTGTGCTGGAAGTCGGTTGCGGGCAGGGAGATCTGATAGCTGCCTTAAAACCATCGAATGGTGTTGGAATTGATTTTTCCGAAGTAATGATTAATAATGCTAAACTACTTCACCCGGCTATTCAGTTTATCCAGGCTGATGCACATGATTTAAAACTGGAAGGCCAATTTGATGTCATTATTCTGTCGGATTTGATCAATGATATCTGGGATGTACAGGCAGTATTTGAACAACTTCTTCCATACAGTAAACCGGATACAAGGTTGATCATCAATTTTCACAGCAGAGTTTATCAACCGGTACTAAATGCAGCTGGAACACTGCATTTAGCGAAAAAATTACTGCCTCAGAATTGGCTGACTCCTGAGGATACTGTTAACCTGCTATACCTCGCTGGATTTGAAGTAATAAAAAAACAACAAGAGATTCTGTTTCCGCTGCCGATCCCATTCATAAATGGACTTTTCAATAAGGTTTTGGTAAAAATCTGGCCATTTTCTGCCTTTGCCTGGACGAATATATTTATCGCTAGACCGATTCCAATGGCAAATCCGGCAGCCCCATCAGTCAGTGTCATCATTCCTGCAAGAAATGAAGCTGGAAATATCGATGCTGCTTTCCAACGCATTCCAAAAATGGGAAGTCGTACAGAACTGATTTTTGTCGAAGGACACTCAAAAGATAATACTTTTGAAACAATTCAAACAATGATTAATGCACACCCTGAATGGGATGCTCACCTTTATCAGCAAAAAGGGAAGGGCAAAGCAGATGCTGTCAGAGTGGGATTTGAAAATGCATCAGGGGATATACTAATGATACTGGATGCTGATCTAACCGTGAGACCTGAGGAACTGCCTCGTTTTTACAATGCATTGGTTTCTGGAAAGGGTGAGTTTGTCAACGGTGTCCGTCTTGTTTACCCCATGCAGGAACAAGCAATGCGCTTTCTCAATTTACTTGGAAATAAATTTTTTAGCATGGCTTTTTCATGGCTCATGGGTCAATCCATTAAAGACACACTTTGCGGGACAAAAGTGATGTATAAGATACATTATGAACGCCTGGCTGCAAATCGTGCTTATTTTGGAGAATTTGATCCGTTTGGTGATTATGATCTGATCTTCGGAGCAGCAAAACAAAACTTAAAAATCGTGGACCTGCCGATAGATCGGAAGAGCACACGTCTGAACTCCAGTCACCTGAAGCTATC
>CAZBRI010000104.1:0-8810 GCA_964494055.1 uncultured Anaerolinea sp. | reverse complement strand
AAATCCGGCTTCCCGGGCAGGCTGGACAAATAACGACAATGTAAGAATAAACTTGCTCCTTATTTCTGGTGAACCATGGAACTTCAGATATTTTCAATGGAGCTGGTTTGAATACATCAATTTTGTTAAGTGTTTGTAAGTAATGAGTTTTCTCAACCCTACTATAATAGTACCGTGGTACTATTTCAAAAAATACCATAGTCATTTAAACTACAAAGGATTAATATAATGAAAAAAACAACTTTGATCGTAATCGTCATCCTGGCTTTGCTTGTTTCCATGATACCCATGAGCACCGCATTTGCCAGCAAAGGTGTTCAGTACTCCACCATCACGATCAATAACCGGACCAAAGGCGTGGTTGTTCTGACTGCAATCGACGCAAAAGGTTTCCGCTATTTTTATACATTTGATGCAGGCTATGTTTACAAGATCACTGTTCCCCAGGGAAATTATGAGTTCTTTGTGAATTCCCCCTGCAATGATTACACCAATCAATATAATCTGTCCCGTAATAAGACTTTCAATTTTTACTGCCCGAAGGGCGAAGGCTTCAAGACATTAGACTATATCGCTTCTGCTATTGTAAAATAGTTATTATTAATAGGTAACTCCCAGACAAAATCTGGTTTATCCAAATCCATTTTAACAAATCAGGAGACTAAATAATGAAAAAAGCTACATTAATCACCATCATCATTCTGGCCCTGCTCGTCAGCATGCTCCCAATGAGCTCTGCCTTCGCAGCCAAGCCGACCCCCATGGTAAAGGTCACAGTTTTCAATCACACCAAGGGAACCATCAATATGTCATTGACCGATTTCAATGGCTTCCATTATTATGCCACCTTCGCCAACTCCGGCTCTCACACCTACAGCATGGAAGTTCCCGAAGGCAAGTATTACAGCTACTATATCATGACCCCCTGTGATACCCTCGTAGGCACCCAGGCATTGACTCGAAACTGGACATTTGACCTGTATTGCAACAGCGCCATCAGCGACACCGTTCTGATCTACCACGCTGAATAAGATTTTTTTGAAATAACAAAAAAGACACTGTTCTAAATGAACAGTGTCTTTTTAATTTTTTTAATTATTTTTTCAAACTCACAATGAAATATTGCGTCGTTGAGTTCTATTCTCATCGCATAGAAGCTTTCCTTATAAATGACAGATCTCACTTCAATAGATATTATGCCATTTTTATCGCTGTTTAATGTACAATAATAGTGAAATAACATCATTTTCAACAAATAGTTGATTTGATGGATTTCACCACATAGATATGGGGTAACTACCTATGCGGAAAACTTCGTATGCTGCAGGTCTTCCACCAGCACAAACGAATGTGAATTGCTCCCTGACCAATTTTTTGATGATCACCGCGAGAGATCTACAGCAATTATTACTGTAGTGATATTTTTCTGTAAAGCTGGTATGTTAGGTAGCCAGTTATTGGATTAATCACGCAGAAAAATCAGTAATCGACTCTATTCAAGGAGTAATATTATGACTATCCAGCATCATTTACACTTTTCAGTTTCAAACATCATGGAAATTGCCGCAGGCACCTTCCTGATTGGTATACTTGGCGGTCTGCTTCTCATGCCATCCAGTATTTTACTGGCATCCGGGGCCGGATTTGTGATCGCTGCCTTGATCATTACCCTGGCTTCAGGCCTTATTTATTACGGTATTTTCAGCCGAACAGAGTAATTAACTGCTGGTAAACGCAAGTTATTGAGATGAATGATTCGGCCTGATTTTGTCCTTCAGATTGGATGATTGTTATTCTTCAGTCATTCTTTTCTACGATTGCTGCTTTCCATACTACGATCTACCTCAGCTCACGGTACAATATTACCGTGAGTTTTTTATCCGGTTTCATCCCTTGAGGACCTAACATGAGCGGACAACAAATCTTTGATAGACTACTGGCCTCCATTCCTGATGGCCATGTAGAGAGTGTGAATATCGGGCCGAACTGGACGGCAGTCGTGGTTGAGGCTAGCGGAAAATTGAGCTGCGGACTGGCTTCCAGTATGGAAACAGATGACTCACTATTATTACAATGGAAAAATCAATTAATATCAAATCCTGATTTAATCGATGCAAGGCAGCTTGCACAGCTTGTTCATTCAAAGAGATCTTATGAAGTTTCCATAGGCATGGCTGCCATTAATGCATTAGTCCCGAGGCGGGATGATCTCTGGACCGAGGTCAATGCGGATGAAGTGATCGCTAACCTCAGCGCTGGTAAAAAAACCGCCCTGGTAGGACACTTCCCTTTTGTATCCCGTCTCATCCCAAGGGTTGGTCAGTTGTGGGTATTGGAGCAAAACCCGGGTGAAGGCGATCTTCCTGCATCGGATGCCCCCCATATCATCCCGCAGGCTGATGTTCTTGCAATTACTGCTATGACTCTGATGAATGGAACTTTTGATGAATTGATAGCTATGAAAAAGCAGGACGCTCTGGCCATCCTGATCGGTCCCAGCACACCCCTCAGCCTGGTTTTGTTTAATTATGGCATTTCCATTCTTTCGGGCGCAGTTGTGCAGGATATCGATAATACTATCAAAGCGGTTATGGCAGGTGCAAACTTCCGTCAACTGCATCAACAGGGGGTGAAATTAGTTACAATGGTCAAAGATGGTTTGAACCTAACAAACATTAATTGAATCCGCCCCATGAAAGATCATTTGGATACCTGTTTACAATAGGGAAGGTGTTATGTTTTCACTTGACCAGACAGCTATTTGATTTCTTCCCTGATTTTTCGCAAAATAAAGCGCCTCATCAGCGCTTTTGATCAATAAATTAAAATCATCATGAACGGCATGCTGGGTAGCAACACCAATACTCACAGTAATAGAAACCGAATTCCCATCACTCACATCGATAGGTTTGCCTTGAAAAGCCATATGAATACGATTCGCTACCCTGTAGGCATCCTTCTCGTCGGTCTGCCCCATCAGAATCGAAAATTCTTCCCCGCCATACCTCGCCGGCAGATCCACTACTCTCAAACAATTCTTTAATCGTTTGGCGGCTTCACGCAGCACTTCATCTCCAACCAGGTGTCCATAAGTATCATTTACATTCTTAAAATGATCGATATCCACCATTAATACCGAAAGATTCGACCCATAACGGCGGCACCTGTCAAATTCTCTTTTTGCCAGGTCGAAAAAGTATCTGCTGTTAAAGAGGCCTGTCAGACCATCTGTAATTGAGAGGATATGATCCTGTTCATAAAGCATTGCATTTTCAATTGCTACAGCCACCTGGCTGGCGAAAGCTATCAAGCGGTCCGCATGCACTTCAGTAAAATAATGAGGGGTAGCACTGTAGAGATTTAAAAAACCGATGACCTGCTCTCTTTTGTAAATGGGCACTCCTGCATAAGAGCAAGCCCATTCCATGCCTTTAATGGTTTTCCAGCAGGTAATTTCCTTCACATCGGGTACGATCATGGGTTTCCAGGTTTCCATCATGGTAATCAGGAGCGGTAGTTCTGAAATTAAGAAGGTTCCGCCTTCAACTTCAATTTTCTCTTGTAAACCTGCCTTGCCATTAAACCGTGTTATTCTAACTATTTCCCCTTCGATCATCATCAAGGAAATGGCATCATTATCTACAACCTGCCCGGTGTTTTCAAGGATCAAATCGAGTACGTCATCCAGTTTAAGTGTGCTGCTCAACGCTTCCGAGGTCCGGCGCAATGCATCCACCAGTTTATGCTCTTCTTTTTCTGCTGCCTCAGCTTGTTTTCTAGCGCTGATATCCACAAAAGAACTCATCATACAGGTCGGATTTCCATTTTTGTCCATCACCATGTGTGCCGACACATCAAAGACGATCGTGTTTCCATCCTTCTTTTTGCCGACCAACTCTCCTCGCCAGGGGTTTCCAATGGTTAAAGATCTAATAACCTCATCAATTGGCTCACCTTCCTGCCAAAATTCAGGGATAGATTTTTTCAGTATCTCACTTTCAGATTCGTATCCCCACATTCTTACAAATGCTGGATTAACATATGTGAGATTCCCATTCAAGTCAGCCAGAGCGATCGCATTGATCGAAGAGCTAATGGCCATGTCCTTAATACGTAAGGCATCTTCCAATTCTTTTCGTTCAGTTATATCCTTTTTAATCGCAACATAATTTGTCACAATTCCATTTTCATTTTCAACAGGGGCGATGCTGACCTCTTCCCAATACAGTGTCCGATTTTTACGCCGGTTATGCATCTCTCCGCGCCAAATATTACCGCTTTTGATCGTTTTCCATAATTCTACGTAAAACTGCATTGCTTGCTGCCCGGATTTCAAAATCCGGGGCGTTTTACCTAATACCTCATCCATCTTATAACCGGTAGTAACTTCAAACTGCGGGTTGACGTATTCAATCACCCCTTCTGTATCAGTAATGATAATATTATCCCCGCTCTGTACAACGGCTTGTGAAAGTTTTCTCAGCTGGGCTTCCTTCTTCTTTAAGCTTGAAATATCCCGCGATATAACCAATATGGCATAAGGTTGATTTGTTGGATCCAACATTAATGTGAAATTCGCATCGACTGTGATCTTTTGACCATCTTTTTTTGAAACTAGAAATTCAAAACGCTGCGGGGATTCGATCAATAATTTTTCAATTAGCTCACCAGGTTCTTTCAACCAGGCAGGTTCTTGGATAAAATCAAAATATTTCTTGTCATCGCTTCTTAATTCTTCTATAGTGCTGAATCCCAGCATATCAAGCGCAAGAGGATTTGCAGTCAGGTATTTCCCCTTCATATCCATCATACTGATTCCATCAGGGATGGTATTAATCAGACTTCGGTACCTTGATTCACTTGTCCGAAGCCCATCCTGGTATTCCTTAATATCTGTGATATCTTCGAAAGTCGTCACAACAGACTCAAGTATTTTTGTTCCCGGCATGATTTGCGGTCTTGCATACACCCGGATCCAGATATACTTTTTTCGCTCAGGTGAAAACACCCCCATCACCACATTGTTGATATTCGTTTTCGTCCTTAATGCCTCGTTTCCTGGATGGGATTCCTCGGGGAAATCTGTCCCATCTTCATGGATCGTGATCATATGTCCACCGAGGGAACCGGTTTTAATGATTTCGGTTGCACTCGTTCCGAGGATTCTTTCTGCCGCAGGGTTTACTGATACTATCCTTCCATCGGATGACTGGATCAATACTCCCTGTGCCATGATATTAAATAAAGTATGGAACCTGGCTTCACTTTGACGGAGTTTTCGCTCGCTCCGGTATTTGAAAAGTACAGTCGATATGACTGTTTCCAGTTCAAAAGCCTCATAAGGCTTAATGATAAAACTGAATGGATCTGCCGGGCTGATTCTTTGAAACGCTGCTGAAACTGCGAAAGAAGCGATAAAAATAACCGGGATACCAATTTTTGACCGGATATGATCAGCCGCTGCAAAGCTGGCCAAATTCTCCTGGCGCGATAAATCCATTAATACAATATCCGGAGATTTTTCTTCAACATGTTGAATAACATGCTCAATTTCCCGGGAAATAAAAAAGGACTCTATTTTTAGAATTTCAAGATTTTTAATCAGGGTGTTCCCCGCCAGTTCGTCATCAGTAAGCACAAATATTTTCGACTTTACCATTAATAAGTCCCTTTTCTTGGATGTATGAAACAACCTCAAGCAGTTAAAAAAAGACCTGACAATCTCGATAAATTAATTCACATTAATTTGAGTTAATATTTTTAATTTTACCAAATATTATCTTCAATTTTATAAATTTGTTTTGATGAAATTAATACTCCGTTTATTTGACCAATAATCATAAGAATGAAAATCAATCCTAATCAGACAGGGTGATTAAGTGAAAATATCCAGAGAATTATCAGCACTTTCAAAGGTATCGCCATCTCACAACGCGCCAACTAAGATTTATTATTCCAATGCTTTTTCATTTCCAAGCATTCAGAACAGACTGTGTTGTTTCCAGGCTTGTATTACCAAGATCCGGCAGATTCCAGGACTTTAGTATGGTTTTTAATAGGCTGTAATGGGAATATGGTGCAGCATCCATGTAGGCTGGTTTTGCAAGCGGTGAGACAAGAACGGCAGCCACCTGGCCGCCTCCCGGGGAATTCAATCCGCAGCAGTTTTCTTTTTGCTGGTCCTTGGCTTCATCAAATACCACCATGATCAAACTTTTACTGCCAAGAGCAGAGGATGCCTGAAGTTTTTCAATCACATTCTTCAACCAGTTATCTGAAATTGAATCAGAACAATCATGACCTGAATTACAGGAGTTAGGAATGATTTGTGCAAAATTTGGAAGGCTGCCAGATAACAGATCATTTTCCAGTGTACTTATCGGTACGATACTTGATTCACACCGCTTAACATTGTTTCGAATAGAATCAAAATAAATAAACGGGTTATGCTTCTGATAGTAGGGGCTGGCGTTGCCGATGAAACACGGAGAAGGCATATCTTCCTGGTAGGACTTCCAACTTCGTCCGCTGGCTTCAATTAAATCTCCCAGGTTAGCCTTTGATAAAAAACAATCCTTGCAGTCAGTTGTTATACCCTGCGTATCACCGCTGATCATGGCAATATAATTTGGCAGGCTTGGATGCGAAACAGCAAAATAATTAGTCAGCAATACGTTATTTTTTGCCAATTGATTAAAATATGGGAATTCAACATTTCCTATGACATCAGAATATGATCGATTTTCAAGGACAATCCAGACGATATGGTCAAAATTAGGCACCGCGGCAATTTCCGGGTTCAAGGTAGGAATATTGTTTGCAGCAGTCTGACCAGGTTTAATTAATGACGTTTCGGAGCTGCTTACAGGCTGTTGTACTATTGGATTTTTTGTAATCGAAGTTAAACCTGAAGGAGTTGATGAGGTTGCTGTACTGCAGGCTGAGACAAAAATACCAAGCAAAAATAACAAGAATAGATTTTTCATATTATCTATAGTAAATGCGTTTCATTACAACAGGGTGAAATTGACAAAAATGCCCCGCCAATCATCTTTTTTTATGCATGTAAATTCAATGGGAAGCATTTTGATGGATTGGAAGTAGATTCTTTTATGAAGGACGTTCTTTTTATTGGATTACCATTGGAAGGTGAATAGAAATTCTTGTACCTTTTCCAATTTCACTTTCAGCATTAATTGAACCGCCGTGCAGCTCAATTAATGCACGTGAAATAGCCAACCCGAGGCCTGAACCATCTTGAATTCGGGGGGAGGTTTTGCTTCCCCTGTAGAAACGGTCAAATATATGAGGCAGATCAGCTGGTTGTATGCCGTTACCATTATCTTCCACGGCCAGTTCAATCATTTCAATTTTGATTTTTCGGTCCTTTTTTTCTACCTCTAAATGCTTTGCAGACAACACGATCAGTCCACCGCTGGCAGTGTGTTTCAGTGCATTATCAACCAGGTTCGACATAACCTGGTTCATCCGTTCAAAATCGACATCAATCAACGGTAAAGGTTCGGTCCCTGGATCAATACGAATCGTTATGCCTTTTTCAGCAGCCCGGATTGCATAAGCAGCGCTGCTGTGTTCCAGCAATTCCTCCGGTTTCACCGGGCTGCGTTCAAGGTGAAGCTCCCCGGATTCAGATAAAGATAATGTCCTCAGATCTTCCACCAGCCGCGATAAATGTTTGGCTTCATCATAAATAATCTCAAGTGTCTCAGGAGTAGCAGGCAGCACCCCTTCGCTTATGGCTTCTGAATGGCCCAGAATAATACTCAACGGATTTCGCAGCTCATGGGCAATGTCAGCTGTCATCTCCCTGCGCAGGTCACGCGATCGTTTGAGGCTGCCGATCATGGAATTAAATGAATCTGCCAGGGCTCCAATTTCATCCCGGGAATTAATCCGAACGGTTTTTTCGAGATCACCATGGGCAATTGCCTGAGTCACATGGTTCAGATCCCGGAGCGGCCGCATAATATTCCGCGCCAAAAGCCAGCCGAAAATGAGTGCGATCAATAAAGCTACGATCGCACCAATCACCAGGTTTAGATTAATACGCTGCAGGTTCTCAGTCCCAGAATCCAGCGGACTGCGGGGCGGGCGCATGGGGATGAGGTAACCAATTACATGCCCATTGTTCTCAATCGGAAATCCAAATCGAATGAAATCAGGAGATGGTAGTCCCGGAGGAATATGCTGCGCGAGTGAAAGAAGGATATTACCATCGGGATCAACAACAATAAATTCACGCTTACTGCCAGATCCGCTATTCTGCGCTTCTTCCAGAATATAGCCGGCACCTGAAAAACTACCTGTTTTCTGATAATAACCGCCCAGTTTATCTACGACTCCCTGGTAACGGGTGTCATTCGCGAACCGATTAAATTCCAGCTGACTCGCCCTGCCTGCCAGGAGAGAAACAATGACAATTCCAGCCAGGCTGACAACCCAAAAAGCCAGGATCAACCTGGGCAGCAGTGAGCTTTTAAACACTTTCAATTATTCATCACTCCGTTTAGTATTAATTCGGTAGCCTACCCCATAAATCGTTTGAATGTACGTTGGATTACGAGTATCCGGTTCGATTTTTGCCCTTAAATTTTTAATATGACCGTCGATCGATCTTTCGATTCCTTCAAAAGCAACACCTTGTACAAAGTCCAGGAGCTGCATACGGGTCAAAGTGCGGCCTTTTGCGCTCACCAGGGCTGCCAACAGCTCAAATTCCGATCTTGTAAGAGAAACCGGCTGCATCCTTATCGTGACATTGTAGGAATCCCTGTCCATGACAATATCAC
>CAZBRI010000103.1:0-8817 GCA_964494055.1 uncultured Anaerolinea sp. | reverse complement strand
AAACCATCCTGCCCGGTTGTGCCAGGTAAATCCAATTCGGAGGTATTTATGAAACACAACAAAGTGATCACCATCAGCCCTACTCGTATTGTCTTCCGATTATTGCGCTTATCGGTTTTAGAATAAGTACAGAAATCCTGATCATTGATATACGGTGAATAGCACATCAGTTTTCGAGATGAAGTAGAAAAACATGATTAAAATATTTTTTAAAAGTTACACAATTCGGAAAATTATGGAACACACTTCCTTATCACCGGTATTTTTTGCGTGATAAAAATGATTACGAATGATATTCCAAAAGTCAAAATCGCCATGATCGGGATACTGATGACTGCGTTTGTGGAATATACGCTGAATGAATAACCTGCAGCACCTCTATTGATCAGGTTCATGATCAAGGGGTGAACTAAATAGATTCCAAAACTGGCGGCACTTAATTGTTTCAAAATTGGAGTGGTTCTATTTAAACTCAGAGTATTGGATGCAATGAATTTTAGTACTATAAAAATTGTGATCGAAAAAATGATAATGTTTGGGCTTAAGTAATCATAAAAATAACCATCCAGCTGCCCTTTGTTCAGTTGAACCAGGTATCCAGTCCCAATTGCTGTCACCAGAAAACTTAACAGGCTAATTATTACGGAAAGACTGAATTGTTTTTTTGTGATGTTCATATTACCAAGAAGTTTGCCAAGTACCAGGTAACCAACATACCCAGATATCATTCGCAAATCCAGTTCGGTCTTCAGGTGCAGATAACGCAGCAACAGGGGTAAGACGGATACAGCGAAAAACCATAGCAGAACAAAATAATAATGGATCTCTTTTGTTGAATTTGCATAAAGGACTCGGAGGATTGGGATGAAAAGGTACAAGCCAACCAGGGCATACAAAAACCAAAGGTGAAAATAACTTGGAAAAAATAGCATTTTGATCAGGGTTGTTGCATTTATTTCATCACCATTTTCAAAATATCTTTTCCATAAAAGAAAAATGATTGACCATGTAATCAGGGGAATTAAGACTTTGGAAATTCTCTTTTGAAAATATATTTTTAATGGTTCATTCTTC
This sequence comes from uncultured Anaerolinea sp., assembly GCA_964494055.1. Taxonomy (GTDB): domain Bacteria; phylum Chloroflexota; class Anaerolineae; order Anaerolineales; family Villigracilaceae; genus UBA5195. Next base: position 7,743 of record CAZBRI010000103.1, on the reverse strand, counting down.
CCTAATAATAAAAAACCTGAGATCATAAATAACAATGGGACGCACATCCTGACGGCCGAATCATAGATGTTGGCAGACCACCAGTTAATTTTTAAAATTTTATTATATTCATACAATAAAGGGGCTGCATAGTGAAGAAACAGGACAGAAAATATCGCAGCAACCCTGACAAAATCAACCCAGCCGTGCTTATCCTTGTTTTCCATGCTTCTCTTCCTGGTATGTTTTAGAGTGTTTGAAATTAATTATTGTTTCTTTTGAAAATTTATTCAAAATAATTTCACTTATGATTCAATATCTTGATAATTGTAACAATATATTGAAGCTAAGCCTGGTAATTCAATACAACCTTCCTCAATTGGCTTTGGATTATAATTTTCTTATGCCAAAAAAGAATATTTTGCTTTATACAATAATCCTGCTCCCATTGATGGCAATTTTATTTTTTCATGCCAATCTAGGCAGTTATAGCCGTTTTATCGCTGACGATTATTGTTCTGCATATTTCGGGCAGCGATTGGGACTTTTTCGTTATATCTGGTATTGGTTTATAAATTGGGGCGGAAGGTTCTCTGCTATTGCATCCGATATGTTTCTGGTCTGGCTTGGACCTCAAAAAATTGGCTTTGTTAGTGGAATTGCAATTTATTCCTGGGCATCGGGTTTTTCTGCCCTGATTTTTTCATTTTTTTCTGGCAAGCAAAAAATTATAAACCGTCTGTTAGTCAGTATCAGCTTAGGATTTCTAACAGTATTTGACATAATCGTTTTATCCCCCAATGTTCCCCAATCGTTTTATTGGTTTAGTGCCTTTCGAACCCATACGCTGCCTGCCATCGTTTTCACGCTCTATTTCCTTTTTTTTATCTTTATCAGAACATGGAAGGTGCACCCTGCTTATATCTGGGTAATAGGTCTTCTCAGTTTTTTCATGGCGATGTTTACTGCTGGTTTTAGTGAACCATTTACACTGATCGAATTATTGTTTCTCATTGGTATTGCAGGTGTGGAATATGTAAAAGGCTCAGCTGAAAATAAAAAGAAAAATATTATATTCCTTCTTTCTGGTGCAGCAGGAGTTTTATTAACACTTTTTATAATGCTTTCATCGCCAGGTAATTCGAATAGGCAGGCAGCTTTTCATCATGTTTCTGGAATAATCGAGCTTTTGAGCATATCGGTGATTGGGTACTCACGTTTCTTGTTTCAATTTTTTCAATCCCCAGAAAAATTCAGCGCGATTTTAGGCTCATTGTTAATATTTTTTGTGTCTGGAACTTTCCTGCCTGAAAAATTTCATTTATCGGGCAGGGAAATTATCTGCTTATTCATCCTGGGATTCGTTGTGCCATTCATCAGTTATCCGCCGGCGGCTTATGGAATGGGTGATTATTTACCAGATCGAGCCCAGGCGATTCCGATCTATTTTATGCTTATATTTTTATTTACAGCAAGTATTTCACTAGGCCGAAAAATTACACTTCCAAAATTGGGTTTATTTTTCTTTCAAAGTATCGGAACGGCATTTCTTTTGTTTTCGGTTTTTATCAGTTTTCAAAATCTCATTGGTACAAGACATATATTTGTAGATTATGCAAATAAGATGGATAGTTTTGAAAATCAGATCATTTCAGCCAGGGAAAATGGTAAAAAAACATTTATTGTGCCGCAGCTTGGGAATTGGGCAGGATCCTATGATCCTACAGATAATCCTAAATTCTTTTCGACCGCTTGTTTTTCTTTATATTATCGAATCCAGATTCTTGGGCCTAGTATTGATAAACCGTAGCTTTTTATGAATTCGACAAAGAATTATTTTAGGCCGCAGAAAAGAAATAAAAATTAATTGGAATTTCCCCTCACATCACCCTGACCATAATAAAAGTAATTATCCCCATTGCCAGGCCGATTCCCAGCCCATATGGTATGGTTCTGCGAAGTACTTCACCTTCCTGACCTTTCTTATCGACAGTGCTCAGGCCTACGATTATCTTGGCAGGGGCGATCATGCTGCCAAGAGATCCGCCGGTTGTTTGGGCTGCCACGATGATCCCGGGAGAGATTTTTAAAATGGCGGCGATGCCTTCCTGCAGCGAGGCAAAAAGGACATTAGAGTTATTATTACTGCCTGTTGCAAAGGCACCAAGCATGCCAATAAAGGGTGAGACAATTGAGAAACTGTTATAAAATATGCTTGAAAGCAGGTTTGCAAGAAGGATATTCATGCCTGAGTGATCCATCAGTGTGGAAAGGCCGACCATCGAGAAGATACCGATGATCGCAGGCAGGGCTGATGAAAGGGTGATAGCGGCGATATTGGCAAGGTTGGTTTTGGTATACAGCCGAAGCATTCTGTTCAGTAAATAACTCAACAGGGCGATTAACAGGATGGTGGTACCAGGGTGGAGAAGCGGCTGGTATGTTTGATTTATTTTTTCAGGAGTAAAAAACCCGGTCAGCGTGGTAACAGATGGGAATGACACCCTCCAGGTTGTTTTGGCTAAAACAGAATGGATAGGCTGCACCAGGTTGATTAAGATCATCATCAAAGCCAGGCTGCCATAGCTGATCAGGGCAGATCTGAGCGGCAGGCTGTATTTTAGCACATCTCGCACAACCTTTTTGTCGGTAAACCAGATCCGGTTGATTACAATCCCGCTGCAGACTCCGGCCAGGCCGGCCAAAAAACCTGCGAGTGCGGGTAGTTTTGTGACTGCCAGGAAGTATTGCACGAACCCCATGATGAAAGCCAGCACAATAACGACCGGCCAACGGTCCAGTCTCTTGAAAATATTTGCTGCTGCTAAACCGCAAAATAAGCAGGCGATTCCCAGCATGGTAGTTACTGTGCCGGCTAGCTGCAAAGGGTCAACCATTACCAGGGCGGTCAAGGTTTGGAAGACTACTCCCATATCCCCAAAAGTTACTGACCAGGCATGCCCCACAGCAACAGACGTAACGGCTGTGATGGGATCCACCCCCATGCCTACCAGCATTGGCGAAACGATGGCCACCGGCAGACCGAAACCAGCCAGGCCTTCAAGCATTGAACTGAAAGCCCATGCGGTCACAATCAGCAGCATACCCCTGTCTGTAATCAGGGTTCCAAGTGCTTGTGCAATTGCCTGTATCCCATTCGCTTTATTAATGGTGTTATATAAAAATAACGCTGGTAAAAATACTGCTATCACGAATAAGCTGAGTAAGAATCCTTTTTCTTGGGAGACCTGCAATACCTGTGTAGTTGCCCCGAAACATAGTGTTGATACGATCAACCCGGTTATTAATCCTGCCGGCCCGGCATATTGACCGCCGATGTGGAATATTGTCATCAAGATAAGTACAATCAGGATCGGAGAGGCGGCTAATGTGTTATGAATGATGGTTTGAAAAAATAAATATTTTGGCTCAGCAGTTATGATTCCCGACAGGTATTTTTCAACCAGGATCAGAATAAAAAGAGGCAAGAATATAAAAAAAATAATATTGATAACCCGACGGTTCATTTATATGTCCTGATTGTTGTTTGTGGAATAATTCACTTTATAGGCTGATTTTGATAAATGCTGGAAAACTGAGTTTATGGTTTGGAACTCCACGGTAAAAATGATGCAAAATAATTCTCATCCCATCCATTTTCGATCGGTTTACGCCATAGATAATACTGGTCTCCGGGTCTTTGGGTAACGTAAACTCCCAGGCCCATGGCGGATGTATAGTATCTCGCAACAAAATTTCGGAGATTAATGTCATCCTTACCGAATGGATAAGCAAACGAGCGTACAGGGACGTGAAGCAGTATTTCCAATTTTCTCCTGGAAATCATGACTTCATAATTTAATGACGACGCTGTTGTCAGGTCAGAATGGGTCATGCTGTGACTTCCGACTTCCCAGCCGGCTGCTGCCAATTCTTTTATTTGGTCCACGGTCATATACCCGGGGGTTCCAATATAATTGTAAACAAGATAAATCACCCCGGTAAAACCGAATTCCTTCATGATCGGAAAAGCCTGGGTGTAAACAGATTCATCCCCATCATCAAATGTGATGATGATCGGCCTGTCAGGCAGCGTCTCGCCTAAACTTATGGCATTGGTTAATTTTTTAATCGGAATGGTGGTATAGCCCCAATTATTGAGCATTTGGATCTGCTTTCGAAATTCATCCGGCAGCACATAATAAGGGTTGATTCTCCAATTTATATTGTTAGGATTGTAATTTTCCGGTATTGAGATTCGGTGATACAAAAATATCGGGCATTTTATCCTGCCAGGCCCTTTTTTTGACAGTTTGATCTCCATACCCGGGGTTGGTGTTGGGGTTAAGTAGTCTGTTGGTGATGGAGATGGTGTATCTGTGACCTCAATTGCTGAAGTTTCAGTAATCACTGGAGCTGCTGTGTAGTGGGGGGACTCTGTTGCTGAAGGTGCTGGTGTTGATTCAATTATCGGTGTTGTTGTTGGGGGAGGTGTTAAAAATGAACAGGCAGCAACCAGGACCAGAAGTAAAACAGAATAAATAATCGGCAGCTTTGTTTTCATTGATAGTGTTGACCTGGCATATTGGGTATAAATTTACCATTAAATTAAATAAAAACAGGACGACCTTTTGCGGCCGTCCTGCGTAGAGCTAATCGATCTAATAATCCATTCCGCCGCCCGGAGGCATGGCAGGACCTGGTTTGTCTTTTTCAGGGACATCAGTGATTAAAACATCGGTTGTCAGCATCATGGCTGCGATTGATGCAGCATTTTCTAAAGCACCGCGAACAACCTTGACCGGGTCGATGACGCCGGCTTTGATCATGTCGGTATATTCACCGGTAAGAACGTTGTAACCAATGTTCTTGTTTTTCTTGGCGGCTGCTTCACGGCGGACACCATCGATGATCACGGAGCCATCCTGACCTGCATTGGCGGCCAGCTTGCGGATGGGGGCTTCGAGGGCACGGCGGACAATGTTTACGCCCATCTGGGCATCTTCTGAGTCCATTTTGATGCCATCCAGGACAGATGAAGCATTAATCAGGGAGATTTCACCACCGGCAACGATGCCTTCTTCAACGGCTGCACGTGCAGCAGAGAGAGCATCTTCAACACGGTGTTTCTTTTCTTTGAGTTCGGTTTCAGTAGCAGCACCGACACGGATGATGGCAACGCCGCCGGATAATTTGGCAAGACGTTCCTGCAGTTTTTCCTTGTCGTAATCGCTGGTGCTTTTGTCGATCTCAATGCGGATCTGGTCGATACGACCCTTAATTGCGCCGCTGTCGCCTTTACCGCCAATGATGGTGGTATTGTCTTTGTCAGCGGAGACCTTCTCAGCCCGGCCGAGATCAGCCAGGGTGGCAGTTTCGAGTTTGCGGCCGGTCTCTTCAGAGATAACGGTTCCGCCGGTCAGGATGGCAATATCCTGAAGCATGGCTTTGCGGCGATCGCCGAAACCAGGTGCCTTCACGGCAAGAACGTTCAGCATGCCGCGCAGTTTGTTCAAAACCAGGGTGGCAAGGGCTTCGCCATCGATATCTTCAGCGATGATGACAAGTTCGCGCTTGCCGATCTGGACAAGTTTCTCGAGGATCGGGACAATGTCCTGGGCAGCAGAGATCTTCTTTTCATTGATCAAAATATAGGCATCTGAAATAACAGATTCCATATGTTCTGTATCGGTGACGAAATAAGCAGAGATATAACCGCGGTCGAACTGCATTCCTTCAACGTACTCGGTTTCGAACAGCATCGACTTGGATTCTTCAACAGTAATGACGCCGTCTTTGCCGACTTTGTCCATCACGTCAGCGATCAGGGTACCGATTTCGGAATCTGCTGCAGAGTTTGTGGCAACTGAAGCAATTTCTTCACGGGTATCAATGCTGACTGCGGATTTTCGCAGCTGGGCAACGATCTCATCGGCAGCTTTTTCAATACCGCGTTTGAGAAGCATGGCATTGTAGCCGGCAGCCAGGGCTTTCAGACCTTCGGTTACGATTGCGTGAGCAAGAACGGTGCTGGTGGTTGTACCATCACCGGCAATGTCATTGGTTTTCTGGGCAGCTTCTTTGAGAAGCTGTGCGCCCATGTTTTCAAAAGGATCTTCAAGTTCGATCTCTTTGGCAACAGATACACCATCATGTGTAATGGTGGGTGAACCAAACTTGCGGTCGATAGCAACATTGCGGCCCTTCGGGCCAAGGGTTGTGGCAACCGCGTTCGCGACCACATCCATGCCGTTCTTAAGCTTACGGCGGGCTTCTTCTGTAAATACTAATTGTTTTGCAGCCATTTTATATTCCTCCGTAAGAATATGTTATTCAAGAATTCCGAGAAGATCGGTTTCGCGCAGAATAAGAAGTTTTTTGCCGTCGAGTTTCAACTCGGTTCCGGCATACTTGGCAAACAACACTTTATCGCCAACTTTTACTTCCATGGCGATGAATTTACCATCGTCATCGCGTTCGCCCTTACCAGCAGCCAGGACCATGCCCTGTTGCGGTTTTTCTTTGGCAGTATCTGGTAATACGATACCGCTTGCTGTAACATCTTCCTGTTCGATTGGTTCTACAACCACTCGATTCCCAAGGGGTTTAACTTTTATTGTCATACACGCCTCCGTTTGAAATTGCGTAAAATTGGTGGTTCAAAATAATTTAGCACTCTATGCACACGAGTGCTAAAATCTATAATACCTTTGTAGTGAAGCATAGTCAAGGGAACATTGGGATTTCTTACACTATTCTGATATTCTCCCCTGCAGATCTCGGTTTACCTTTTTCCTGGAATAATGCTGGTCAATAGGATGGGGTTTCAGTTATCTCCGGCGTTGGGCTAGCGGATTGAGGGGTGGATGAAGTTGGTGCGGGTGTTGCTGTCAGGGAAGAAACTGTGATCCCTGTGCCAACAAGTGCGCAGATATTCTCATTTTCCTGCAAAATTGCCCGTACGATCGGGTCATTACCGAATCCGCCGGCCCGAATTTTCGCGATTATTTGACGTGCCTCCGGGCATTTATTATCTTTTGGCCGGCTGAGGGCTGCCAGGTTGGATACATAAGAATAGTAGTAAACGATGCTGCCCTGGGTAAGGTCCAAGCCTTTCACGGCAATCCCTGTTTCATTTTCATTACAGCCGCCCCTGGCATCACAGCTTTCCGGAGCGGTACAGCCAACAACAGCGCATTTTAATGCCGGGATGGCTCCTTCGAAATTTCGAGAACGGGTAAATACGATTCCCAGCTGCCCATAAACATCCGGATTCGAAGGATCGTATTCCAGGGCTTTTTGAACATTCCTCCCGGCAGCATAAAACTCGCCAAGCTGTGAATAGGTTTTTGCTATCGAAAGGTATGGCCCGGGATCCTTTATCTGCAATTGCTCATTGATCTTGGCAGCTTTATCAAACATATCAAGGGAACTGGCATAAAGGGATAACCGGGATGGTTCATCTGTGGATTTAAATGCCAGGGTTCTATAATTGGCACCTGCTCTCAGGTATAAAAAGGTCAGGTTTGGATTGATCTCGATCCCCTTTTTATATTCATCGATTGCTTTGGCGTATTCACCCTGAGTTTCAAGTAAATAAGCATATACGCGATGGACATCCATGATGCTTTGGCCGCGTTCAATGGCGTTATTAATGTATTGATCAGCTTGTGTGACTCGCTGCTGATCTATTAATATTTCGGCGTAATAAGCCAGATCGGAAGAGCGTCGTGTAGGGAAAGAGTGTTCAGAGCCGTATAAATA